>JANNCG010000958.1:0-3644 GCA_031386385.1 Myxococcales bacterium | reverse complement strand
AACGGCTGATCACGACGTTGTATCGGGTGAGAGCCGACAGACCCGCGCTGAAGCGCTTGCGTGACCGCGTGGCGCTCTTGGCGGTGACCCACTGCAAAGATCCGTTGTCGAGCAGCAGGTGCACGGACAGGTCCGCTTCGTTGCGCTCAATGCGGGCTAACACGTAGGCTTGCCCGGTGAAATCCGGCATAGAGGCTTATGCGCGGTTGAGTGTAGAGACCGACGTGCTCGGGGCGATGTCTTGCTGAGACAGCTGCTCGGGGCGCTCTTGCATCCGTGGGCGAAGCAAAAACGACATCGCGAGCGTTGCTAGAATCGCGAAGACCACCAAGGCGATGGCCAACCCAAAACGCCCGCCACGCTCAGCCGGAACATGGCTCACCCGAATCGGCGCCGGCAGCACATCGCGCGACCGAAGGGTGTTCGCAAAGCGCCCAAGCACCTCTTCGCCCGAGAGGCCCACCGCGCGCGCGTACGCTCGCAGATAGCCCTTCACAAACACTTCGCCCGGAAGCTCAGCAAAACGCTCTTCTTCAAGCCGCTCAAGCTGCTGCACCGGAATCCTTGTCCGATCCGCCACCTCAACGAGGTCAATGTTGCGAAGCTCGCGCTCGCGGCGCAGCCAAATCCCAACGGACTCGCTCATGGGGTGGGTACCTCCACGCTTCGAAGCCCAAGGGCACAGTTGCGTCCATCTTCAGAGTCCGGGAGCATGTCACGGCACTGGGTCAAATCGCGTTGCGCTTCAGCGGGGTGATGCAGCCGCGCGTTGACCTCGCCTCGAAGCCTCCATGCGCCCTGCAGTTGGTTGCAGCCCGCTGCGGTTGAAGCGAGCGCACGATCGAGTGAAGCCAAGGCGTGCACGTCGTCGCTGAGACCAATGAAGGCCTCGCCTAGACGGTAGTTGCCGACGCAAAAATCAGGGCGATTGACGACTGAGCGCTCAAGGGCTTGCGCGGCGTCTCTGTACTGCCGAAGCGCGATGTACGCCTGACCCAGATTGGCCAGAGCCAAGTGGGGCTGGGGGTAGTACACATCGCGGGTCAGCTCGATCAACAGCGGAACCGCCTCAACCGCTCGCTCAAGGTTAATCAAAACAGCAGCCAACGAGTTGCGCGCTTCGCCGTGTAGCGCTCTGCGCGAGGGATCTTCTTCGGCCTCAACACGCAACAACTCAACGGCCCGCCGAAGGGGCGCCTCTGCACGCGAGTACATCTGCGAGCTGCCATAAATCTGCCCGATGAGCAGGTGAGCGTCGGCGTTGTCGGCGTCTAAACGCACGGCACGCTCTAGCTCTACTAGCGCAGCACGGGGTTGATTCTCTTGGCGAAAAAGGCTCACAGCTAACTCGTATCGTCGGAGGGATTGCTGGTGCATCTCTTCATTGGCACCAGTGCAAGCGGACAAACAAATCATCGATGTGAGTGCGACCAACGCGTGAATTTTGTGTTTCTTGGTCTGTTGGCGCACTCGCAAAAGTCCTACATGTTCGGCAGATACCGCGACATTGAGGTCATAGGTAAAGCCCGTCCGATGTACCTGTAATGACATCCGAGGGTCAACCAAAAAACTCCCTGTGACCCTGAGCTCTTATGCTCTATTCGAGAGATCGCGCTCCGTGTTTTAGATTTGCGTAGAGGCGTTTCAGCACATCGAGCAAGTCAAGCGCGAATCTGCTCTTTCATTCCGAGCAGGGCAAAGAGCCGACGAAGTGCGTCGATGTCGTCAATCATGACCTTCTCTTCGATGATCTTGATGTACTGGCCTTCACGCAGCTGCAGCACCGCACGCTTGACGGTGTCCACATCGAGCCCTGAGCGCGAAGACAGCTCAAGCGGCGAGACAGCGACCTGGGCGCTGCCCGAAACACGGCCATTTTCGCTCGCCATTTTTAACAGCGCGTTGACGACCTTGGACTGGTTGTCCCGGAGCATCATGTTTTCCATCTGGTCTTCAGCGTCGCGAAGACGGCGCACAAGCTGCTGCACCAAGCGCATCGCGACCTGAACGCTGCCAGACATCAGCGCGCCGAAGGTGTCAGGGTCTAGGGCCAACACGAGGACGTCGGAGAGGGCGACGGCGGTGGCGGTGCGGGGCGTTCCGATCAAGAGGGCGCTCTCGCCGAAGAGGTCACCGGGCTTGAGGATTTGCAGTGAGCGTTCGATCAAACGGACGCGCTTCAGCACTCGGACGCGGCCCTCTTGAAGGATAAAAACTTCGGGCCCCGGGTCGCCTTCGCGAAAAATAACCTCGCCCGAAGCATAGCGTCGGCCAAAGGCATCAATGAGTTTGTCGCGCTCTTGGGTAGGGGACGGGTCCATGCTCACGGCCTGCAAATACCACAAATTGTGGTTTATCGAGTGGGCAAAGACCAAAGCCTCGTTGGGTGGTTGTACTCACCGGGGATGTGCAAGCGTGTGTGAGTCTGTTGTTGACTTCGGACGCGCCGTGACTATTCTCCGCCGCCTCTGACAAATAGCGAATAGCGTTTGTAAGTGCTGCCGGCGTAGCTCAGTTGGTTAGAGCAGGGGAATCATAATCCCAAGGTCGTTGGTTCAATTCCGACCGCCGGCACTCAGTAGAGGGGGAATTTGCAGGGGATTCGTGATTCGCGAGAATTCCGGATCTTCCGGATGATCCAGATTTTGGGGCTGTTTCCATTGGTGCTGTTACACCTCTGTTACAGTGCTTGAGCATCAAGTCCGCGAGCGCTGAAGCGTCTGGACGCGCGTAAACGCGCTCAGCCATCTTGCTATCGACGTGGCCGAGAGCACCGCCGATGAGGTGAGGTGGAATACCGTTAGCGCTGAGCCAATGGCCATGCGTGCGGCGCAGATCGTTGGGTGAACATCGCGGGATTCCGGCGCGTTCACAAGCGGCAAGGATGTCTCGATTGACCGTGCTCCACTCTCGAAAGAGCGCGTCACCGCGACCTTCGCCGTGATCGACGACAAACGACAGCAACGCCTGACAGACAGGCAAAATCAACGGGACCACACGATCCCGTGTCTTGTGTTTCGATCCGCGCACTCGACAAGATTTGAAGTCCGCCGAGACGTCGGAGCGAACCGCCCGTGCCACCGCAGACCAATCGCCGGCAACACCCACCATCCACGCGACTTGCGCCGCGCGATCTGGCTGCAGTTGGATCAAGAGTTCGCGAACCTCCTCAACCGTGAGTGCGCGGTTGCGTGGGGTGTAATGTGCCGAGACCGGCGGAATCGTCACACGCGGGTCCATCGTGTAGAGCCCGCGGCGCTTCGCGAGCACGAGAGTCCCTCGAAGCGCTGCGAGCTCCTTCGAGATGGTGTGATCGGTTGCCCCTTCGCTGCGACGCGAGGTGACGTAGCCATCGAGCCTGGTGGCGTCGACCGCGTTGAGCTTTAGGCCAGGCAGCAATCGCGCTGCGTGGCCCAGCTTCTTTCGATAGTGATCCACGGTCGCAAGCGAGCCGTCACCACGCCGGGCTCGTTCGGTTCGGTGCTCTATAAATGCGGTCATGGCAACGGCAAGGGTGGCTTGGTTCTGGGCTGCACCAACAGGATCGGCGGCGCAGCGCTCGAATTCGCGCGCGACTGCTTCGGCGGCTTTTTTGTCGTTGCAGTGCGTGCTTCGTTGGACGCGTTTTGCGCCTTCGTAGTGGG
>JANNCG010000946.1:0-20282 GCA_031386385.1 Myxococcales bacterium | reverse complement strand
CGTCGACAGCGTCGATGAGCAGAGCAATCTGTGGCAGACGATCGCAAGAATTCCAGGAGTTTTACTCGTAGATCTAGTCTTCGAAGACTTCTCAGACGTCGGCGAGTTTTCTAGCGAAGCGCTTCCATCACGATGGCGACGCATCCGCGAGCGAGCTGACGAATGCGAGCCGTCACAACTTGAAACATATATTGAAGTCTCTTGCAGTTTGCCCGAAGAGGACACCCAGTCATGAACCGCCGCGAGATCTTGAAAGCCACCGCGCTGGCAGCAGCAACCGCAGTCGCGAGTCGAAAATCCTTAGCCCAGGTCGCCGCGACTCCTGCGACAACAAATCCAGGGCTGGATCCAAACATCGCAAGACGCATTGGCTCAGATGTCCATTGGGACAAGGCGCCCTGCCGATTTTGCGGAACCGGCTGCACCGTTCAAGTGGCAACACGCAACGGTCGCGTGGTGGCCATCGCTGGCGATCAGCTCGCGCCGGTGAACCAGGGACTGCTGTGCGTAAAGGGCTATCACGTCGGGCTCGCGATGTATGGGGTAGACCGGTTGACGCAACCGATGTTGAAGCGCAACGGACGTCATGAGCCCATCACTTGGGATGAAGCCATTCGCATTATCGCTGATAAAGTGCAGGCAAATCCTGCGGGGTTCGCGATTTATGGGAGCGGTCAGTGGACGATTCCTGAGGGGTACGCGGCCAACAAATTTATGAAAGGTGGGCTTGGGGTAAACAACATCGATCCCAACGCTCGGCTGTGCATGGCTTCTGCGGTCACTGGCTATCTCAGCACGTACGGAGTCGATGAGCCCGCGAGCTGCTTTGACGACCTCGATGCCGCAGACAGCGTGATTATGTGGGGCAACAACCCCGCAGAGATGCACCCCGTGTTGTTCTCGCGGATTGTCGATCGACGCTCACGAGGGCAGCACGTTGAGATCATCGACATTGGGACGCGCCGGACACGCACGACTCAATTTGCAGACCACTACCTTGAGTTTAAACCGCACACCGACCTCGCGATCGCCAACGGGATCATGCACTTGTTGCTGCGAGACGGGACCTACAACCGCGAGTTTGTGCAGCAGTTTTGCAACTTTCGCAAGGACACCGCGCAGCCTAGCCTCAACGGCGAGACCGCCACACTCGAAGATTTTCGCCGAAACCTTGAGCGCTACACGCCGGAGTACGTCGAGCAAGTGTCGGGTGTTTCCGTTGCACAGATCCGCATGCTAGCCAGTCTTTTTGCAGACCGAACTAAAAAAATTGTCTCGCTCTGGTGCATGGGAATGAACCAGCACACCCAAGGCACCGCGATCAATCGGCTCGTACACGGCGTGCACCTGCTGTCCGGGCACTGGGGCCGCCCTGGCGACGGTCCGCAAAGCTTAACGGGTCAGCCGTCTGCGTGCGGGACCGCTCGAGAAGTGGGGACGATGGTGCACCTGCTTCCGGGCGGACTCACTGTGGCGAGCCCCGAGCACCGTCACGAGGCCGAAGAGGTTTGGAACCTCCCCCCAGGCCGTATCAGCGCCACGCCCGGACCACACACCATCGAGATGTGGAAGCGCTTTTGCACCCCCACATCGCAGCCCACCGGCAACATCACAACGATCTGGGTACAGGTCACAAACCCAGGTCAATCACTGCCCAATCTGAACAGACTGTTTGCCCCTTCACGAAGGATGGCAGACAAATTTTTGATCGTCTCGGACGTGTATCCAACGGCCACCACCCGTGAGGCTGACCTCATTTTGCCGAGCGCGATGTGGGTCGAAAAAAATGGCATGGTGGGCAACTCAGAGCGGCGCACACAGCAGTGGTTTAAAATGGTCGACCCGCCCGGACAAGCGCGGCCAGACGTCTGGCAGACCCTCGCGGTGGCCCGTGAGTTGTTCAACCGCGGCGTCCCAGGAATGCGTGACAAAGAGAACAACTTCTTGTTCAAGTTTGCGCGCCCCGATGGGACCGCTGTGCCCGCTTGGGAGTGGGCGCACTTTTACGACATCAACGTGGACGAGCAGCTCTTCAGCGAATATCGGCTGTTTTCGCGCTTCAAACACAAGGATCTCGCGCCCTATGCGGAGTACGTTCGCGCACGCGGCCTGCGTTGGCCAGTGGTGCGTCAACCCGACGGTGTGTGGCGTGAAACTCGCTATCGGTTCGTTGAAGGCGAAGACGGCTATGTCGCTCGTGGTAGACGAATTCAATTTTATCACTCCGTCACGCGCGACGACAAAGCGCTCATCTGGATTCACCAGTATGCGCCGCCGCCCGAGAGCCCAGACGCGGAGTTTCCGCTGTGGTTGTGTACGGGACGAGTGCTTGAGCATTGGCACTCTGGGACCATGACCATGCGTATCCCTCAGCTGCGTCGCGCGATGCCACAAGCGTACATCGAAGTGAATCGCACAGATGCGACGCGCTTGGGTATCGCCAATGGTGATCTGGTGATCGTCGAGAGTCGCCGTGGCGCGATCACTCTGCCCGCGTGGATTGAAGGACGTGGAAATCCGCCCGTCGGCAGCGTCTTTGTCCCATGGTTCGACGAGCGACTGATGATCAACGTGGTGACACTGGACGCCTACGATCCCATCTCGAAGCAACCCGACTATAAAAAGTGCGCCGTAAAAATTCGACGCGCGCCACCGGGGACCGCACCGGGGACAGTGCTCACACGAGGAGCCCCCTGATGGACGCCCCCACCGGCACGAGAACTGTAAGCGAAAAGCGGACGCTCTATGTGCTCGTGACGCTCACCCTTTGTGCCACTGTTTTAGGGTATTTTTCTGGTGTCAGCGACCACGCAACGCTGCGACGGTATCGACCCGCTCAGGCGCAACGGTCTGGCGAAATCCAAGCCGCTCCGACGTACACACAAGAGCGCGACGAGCGCCGCGGCAATCGCGCACGGCATGGTGGCAACCTCGCGGCGATGGAGTCGCTTCGGCCACAGATCGTCGATCTGGTACCGCCGGTCGACGACGCAACGCGCGCGGCAGCGCTTAGACGACGCGCGACACTGAGGGCATACAACGGTGCACCGCCAGTGATTCCACACGCGATTGACCAAGGGGCTTACCCAAACTGCGCAACCTGTCACGATCGAGGAATGCGCGTCGGTGAGCGATACGCGCCCATGATGCCTCACCCACGCTACGAGAACTGCTACCAGTGCCATGTTGTAAGTGAGCGACCTGCGCCGGGCTTTGCGCTCAACGACGAGACTCCTCCATTTAGCGACAACGCCTTTGTGGGACTCGAGGTGACCGAGGGTCAGCGAGCGTGGGGTGGAGCGCCACCGACGATCCCTCATAGTACCGCAATGCGCTCGCGATGCGAGAGCTGCCACGGCGTACTTGGCCACGGAATTCGCAGCTCACACCCGTGGCGCTCGCAGTGCGTTCAGTGCCACGGAGTGTCCGCCGCGCTCGATCAACGCCCTGCGACATTCTTCGAGACTGCGCCTTCTGCCGCTCTCATCCCAGGAGGCCCGCCAGTGGGTTCAACGCCATGAGCATAAACGAGAACGAGACCGAAACTGAAGGCATCAAGCTCGCAGAGCTACAGAGCGGCGAGCTCGACGATGACACCCTCGATCAACTGTTTATGGACATCCAAAGGCACTGCAAAGTGTTGGGCATCATGGTGAAGGGTGGTGCTGAGTCCTACGCCGAGGGAGCGCAGCCTTCGCTCACCAGCGCGCTCAAACTGCTGCGCGAAAAACAGATCCGGGGCGTGCAAATTCGCTACGTGTTTGAAGACGTCGAGTGGTGGGACACATTGCTCAACGGCGGAGCGCTCGTGCGATTGCTCCGAACCAAAGCGCCGACGCAAGTTGCCACACCGAGTGCCGACACGACGACAAGCTACTCGGTCGCGCAAAAAAAATAATCTTGAGCGGCATTCACGCGCCAGACGCAGCCGCAGTTACGAAATGGAGAAATACACCGATGAACCTCAGCGATATCTCATCCGCCACGACCGCCCTCGTCCTGAGCTGCGCGTTGCTCCCGATGGCCGCGAGCGCTCAAACGGGACCGACTATCGAAGCCGCCGCAACAGCACGTGCCTCTGCCATCCCGTCTGGACCCACACCTGCACAAGCGCGTGCTGGCTACGCCCTCCCATGGACCATGCGTCCTGCGATCGCACCCACCCTCGCCCGAATTGAGTCCTCCGTCGGGATTCGCAACGACGGTGTTGCGGCCGCCACACTGTTCACCGCTGGTGAAGCGATCGTGCCCGCAACGGTTGGCTACTACGTGCGGTTTGGCATGACCAACTCGTCGCTTACAAGCACTAACGCCGAAGTGAACAACGCCACCGCCACGGCAATAAGCAACCCCCTCTTGATGCTGCTGTACACTCCCGAGCTTATCAAGGGCCTACGCTTGTCGGTCCTCGCCGCGTGCACCCTCCCCGTCGGAACGGGCGGAGGCAACATGCCCTCAGCGCTCCCCGCGAGCTCGATCGCGACAGGAATCCCCACGCGCTCGGCAATGGACAACGCGCTGTTTGCTGTGAACTACGCCACGCCCATCCTCGGGCTTGGCCTAGCGCTGATCAAGTGGAAGTTTACCTTTCAAGCTGAGGCCACAGTCCTGCAGCTCATTCGTGTCCACGGAGAATCAACCCGTGCCGCCTCCGACGCAATGCGCACGAATTTTACAAGCGGATTGAGCGTTGGGTATCTGGTGCACCCGTTGCTCACAGCGAGCGCCGAGCTTCACTATCAACACTGGTTGAGCGCCCCCAACCTACTAAGCCCTCCCAACGGCGTCGCACCCCCGCCCAACCAACTGTCCTTTGAGGTCGGCGTACGGACCAACATCGCCCTCTCACGGACGATCCTCGCTCGTCCGGGACTGTCGTTCGGAATGGGGATCGGCGGTGCGATGGCCGACCGGGACTACAAAGTGATCCACATCGACTTTCCGATTACATTTTAGCAGCCAATTGCCCAGCAATCTGCTGTCCCTCATCGGACGAAGAATGCGCACTCACCCCTTTTGATTTGCCCGCTAAATCCCGTTGCTTGCCATCGCCACCGGAGTCACCACCAGAATCGATCGCGCCGCGGTAAAGCCCACTTCAACCCCCTCGTTGCGCGCGAGGGGCACGCTCCAGCGAGCGACGCGGCGAAACAACGAGCCTTCAACCCCGTCATGATACTCAACGCCCAGGCGTGTCACGGCCACAAACGCACCCGTCTCGGTAGGCCACACTCCGAGGGTAGGATTGTTAGCATTGGCCGTAGGATTTTCACGTCCATATAACTTTCGTGTGTACGGACCTCGCGCGTCGTGAGCGTAGAATACCGCCCGCTGCTCGCCCACATCTCGCCACACAACGACCCCCACTCGGTTGCGATTAATTCCACCGAAAGACTGCTCTGTGGTGCCTGGAATGGGCCCCGCAACAAGCTGTGAGTTATTGACCACCAGCGGCCTGCCGCCGTCAATGAGCACGGTTTGGGACAGATCTGTCTCGATCGCCGCAGCGCTTAGATCTCCGCGAAGGGCTTGAAGTGCGTTCCACCCAAACGCTCCGTCGACATCCCTGGTGGTGAGCATCGCGGCTTCGCGCGCGCGGGTACGGCGCGCCACGGTGAACCAGCCTTTGTCAGGCGAAAAGCTCCATGGCGCTCCCTCAACGTCATTACACACTGGGGTTCGCACCCACAGGTCCATCGCGGGAGCGCGCACAAACACACGCCCCTCGCGCAGGACATAGCCCGCGCCATTTTCATCGAACTGCAACGATTCGCGCCGTCTTTCGCAGTGAATTTCATCACGGGGCAGCGCCACTCGGTGCTCGGTCAGCTCGTCAATCACTGCGTCGTCCGTCAGCGCGTACCGATGCCCATTCATATCTACGGCCCTCGCGCGCACTGGTGGCAACGACTGCACCGTCCAGCGCTGTGTGTTCGCGCGTGCACTCCCTGCCGCAGCAGCGTCAGTATCCATTGCGGGCGACAGGACGGGCGTCCCAGCGTCGGGATTGTAGTACGGATCGATGTTCGATTCGGACTCTACCCACGGCTCAGGCGTAGGTCCCGGAGACGGAATAGGTCCCTGCAGTTCGACAAACCCCAACGTCCGAGGCGCACCAAGAACCACGTCTTCACCGGCGTGTTGGTTGCTTCGATCGCAGTGTGCGAGGGCTAACAGACAGCACACAAGGGCTGTCCGTTGGATGCTATCGCTTGATGAGATCGCCCAGCTTGCCACGGAGTTTGTCAGCCAAACTTGTGCCAACTGTCGTCTTGTTCGCTTCGCGCTGATAGGTCTTGTACGCGTTGCGTTCTTCGTCTCGTGCTGCATCTCGAATCGAGAGTTTGACACGGCCACGCTCGATCTCGACAACTTTCACTTGAATGATCGTCCCGACCGGGAGCGTGCGCTTCAGGTCTGCGCCTCGAGGCTGTGCCGAATCTTTCTCGTGCACATAGCCCTTGGCGAACTTGCCAAAGGCGCCTTCGATTTCAGCATGAAAACCAGGACCTTCATGGCCCACGACTTTGGCTTTCGTGATCATCCCAACGCGAACGTTAATCGCGGAAGTGAGCTGCTCTTTGGTCATCCCGTCAGGCAAAAGCGACAGAGCGATGCGGCGCTGAGCGCGATCAACCTTCTCGACTTTGACCGTCACGGCTTGTCCCATTTTCAGAATCTCTTCTGGGTTCTCAATGCGTCGGCCTTGGCCCAGCTCGCTGACGTGCAGCAAGCCATCAAGCCCCGAGGCCAGCTCAATAAACGCGCCAAACGGCTGCATCCGAGCGACCTTGCCGGCGTGAACGCTTCCGGGTTGATACAGTTTGTGAGCATCTTCCCAGGGATCTTTCTCGACAGCTTTGCGTGAGAGCATCACGCGCGGAAGTGCCGGACCTGCATCGCGACGCTTCTCACGATCGCGATCACGGTCACGACGATCGTTCTTTCCGTCGCCACGATTGCGGTCACGTCGGTTGTTGTCGCCTTCAGCGCTCGCGTTGGCCGCAGGTGCCTCAGCGGCAGCGCCCTCGGCGCCCTCAGCTGCAACGGAACCCTCTGCAGGAGCATCTGTCTTGGCCTCTTCGTGCTTCTCAGCTTTATCACCGCGTTCACCGCGTTCACCGCGTTCACCCGCGGGCACGATGGGATCACCGGAGGTGATCTTAAGAACCTTTGCCTCGACCTCTTCGCCAACCTTGAACAAGTCCGAAGGACGAGCGCTGCGGTTGTGGGACATCTCTGTGAGATGAATGAGTCCTTCGATCCCGTTGAGATCGAGAAAGACTCCGTACTCTTTCACCGAGATGACAATGCCCTTGACCAGGTCACCAGGCTTGATGGTGTTCTTAAGCTCTTCTGCACGCGCACGAACGGCGGCTTCCATCAGCGCACGTCGCGAGACGATGGCCTCTTTGCCGTCGTCCACGATCGAGGTGACCTTAAACTCAATCTTCTGACCCACAAGCGTCCGAGGATTGATCGTTGGCGGAAACCGCACGTCAATCTGTGAGGACGGACAAAAACCACGGACGCCAAAGACATCGACCTCAAGGCCGCCTTTGTTCATTCCTGTCACGATGCCTTCGATAATGGCTCCGGACTCGAACGCCTCTTTAACCTTTGCGCGTCCCTTTGCGACTCGCTCAGGGTCACAGCTCACAACAACGCTACCGCCGCGCATCCCGTCATGGATCACAGTGACATCGATAGAGTCACCGACCACTTTGGGTGCGCCGTCTTTCTCGCCCAGCTCAAGGAGCTCTTTGAGATCGATGGTTGCCTGCTCTTTGCCCCACAAATCCACTGTTGCAGAGGACTCGCCGATCTCAACAATGCGTCCACGAAGTGCGTCGCCAGCTTTAAACTTGCGCACGTCTTGCGACTGGTTGTTGGCGTCGTTTTGTGGCGCACCTTCACCGGTCTTTTTGCCACGCTTGCGATCACGCTTACGGCGGGGTCCGCCTTCGGCATTCTCGCCAGCAGCAGCGCCTTCAGCACCTTCAGCGCCTTCAGCGCCTTCAGTTGCGGCACCTTCTGCGGCGCCTTCTGGGGCCTCTGTGCCTTCTGCTGCGGGAGCGGTTGGAGCGCTCTCTGCGCTCGTCTCGCCTGCGGTGGCTGTTGCGGTTTCAGCTGCGATTTCGCTAGTCGATGCTGTTGTGTTAATGGCTTTGCCCTCGTCGCTCGGCGTCGTGGGGCTATCGTTTTGCGCCGAATCGGTGTTGTCGCTCATGGGGTACTCTACTTTTGCCGGTGGGGTGTGTTTGGTTACGAAGAAAACCCATACACTCCATCATTGCCACCGGTGGGGGGGCACGCTTATACATCAGTCGCACGCGAGAGGGCACCCCCTCGTTTGAAGGAAATTTTGTATGGAAGAGTCTGCGTATTTAGCCCTCACCGAAAGCGCCTTTCGCAGGATATTGGCTGCTTTTGACAAGCTTGACCCCGACGAAGCCGAGGCATTTATGAGCGGCGACGTGTTAACCATCGCCTTTAAAAGCGGAATTCGGTGCGTTTTAAACACCCAGCGCCCGGTGCGACAGCTTTGGTGCGCGGCCCGCGCGAGCGCATGGCATTTTGACTACGATGCGGCCAACGCCAAGTGGGTTTGTGACAAGGCCCCCCATGAAGAGCTGCACAGCGTCCTTCGAGGGATCGCCCAGCGCGAAGCCAACGTCGCTGTCGACCTCGCCTAACGCGTCGGCTCGCTCGGGCAAAATCCAGACGCGGGGTGTAGAACGGCCTACTTTTCTTAACAATCCGTCTGGCTTTGCGGTGCTAAATTTTGCCGCACGATGACCCTGAAATTCTACTACGGCTCTGGCTCGCCTTTCGCTTGGAAGGTGTGGCTCACACTCGCAACCAAAGACATCCCTCACGAGTTTGAACGCATCATGTTCGACGCTGCGAGCCTGAAGTCTGAGGCGTTTTTGAAAATCAATCCGCGAGGCAAAGTCCCCGCGATCACCGATGGAACGTTTTCGCTCTTTGAGTCAAACGCCATGGTTGAGTACCTCGACGAGAAGTTTGCGACGCGCTCAGTCCTTGGCGCCGACCCACAGAGCCGGGCCATCAACCGACGACTCGCCGCAGAGGCCGACAGCTACCTTTATCCCCTTCAGCGTGAGGTGTTTTCGCAGACGCTGTTTAAGGGCCCCGACAAACCAAGGGACATCCCCGCGATTCACAAAGCCAACGACAGCGCGGTGGCAGAGCTTGAGCGCTGGAGTGGCTATCTTGGCGAGGGGATATACTTCGGCGGCGAGCAGACGATGATCAGCGATTTTGCAGTATTTCCGATTCTTCGTGCGTTTGTACGGGTCGAAGAACGCGAGAGCGTTCACGGGCTCGGCGAGCGGATGCCGCAGAACATTCGCGCGTACATCAAGCGCATGGAAGCGTTGCCCGAAGTGCAAAAGACCTGGCCCCCACACTGGAAGTGATCCCGCCCTTGCGCAGCAAGCAATCTCCGCTGACTTAGCCCCCGCTGTTGCTAAGCGTCGAGCTGCAGCAGCGAAAGCCGATTTGATAATAGATAAACGTCTCGTTGTGTGAGTACGTCGCGGGTCTACACCGGGCACGAATTGGGCCCCACCAGCCGCCCTTAAGCGCACTCTGAAAGGGCCGCCCGCTGTCATTCACGGTCCACTCGTCCACGTTTCCTGTGAGATCTTGCAGACCAAATGGACTGGTGCATCGCGAGTATGTCCCGCTCGGGACCGCCTCATACAAGCGTGCGTACTCATCCGCTGCGGTCGCCGGATTGGCCAAACGTCCTCGATCGGGGCGACGTGTTTGGTGATCAAAGTGGCAGATCGAGCTGTCGCGTCGGTAGCCATAAAGATAGGGCCAAGACTCTTCACCCTCGCACGCCAGCGTCCACTCGCGCTCGCCGCAGAGTCGTTTGCCAACGGATTCACACAGTCGTTTTGCTTCGTTCCATATGACGCGCACCTGGGGATACTCGCCCACGCGGTTGGGCCACTCGTAGGTGTCCATGCAAAACGAAAGATGCCGACGCCGACGGCCATAACAGACTGTTGGCGCAAACTCTTCACATCTCATCTGCTCGTCCGGATCGAGCCATCGTCGACAACGTTGATCGACGTTGAGACAATAATCGCCGTCGACCAGCTTCATCCCATCGGGGCAGTGAACGTTCACTTGGCGATCGCGAGAAACAAGGTCACTGTAATTGCTGTCCGCGCGAGCATCGGTTCGAAGCTCTCCCCGTGCATCCATCCGTGCATCCATCCGCGAATCGAGCACCGTTGCGTCTCTGGTGACTGCTGCGTCCATCGGCGCGAAAAACGCCACGTTGGGCCGACGATTGATCAGCTGGATCGAGGCATCGTCCACTCGTTGAGCCCGGACCTCGCGCCACGCAAATGAGGTGATAACGCCGGTAATCACAGTGAAAATTGCGATCCACGAACGTCCAGATCGACCCTTGGTGTTGCTTCGAGTGTAGCGACCCATACGCCAGGTATGTCTGAGCTTGTACACGGGATAGGGCCAGCGCGAAATCGCTTTATTCGGGCGCCTGCGCGGTTCGGACAAGAATCGAGCAGTAGCGCCCCAATGACAACTCGCAGTATACTGTTACAGTTAGTAGAAGCATCGGAGGCTCCATTGCGAACACTCTCTCTCATTGCGATCGTCGGATATCTAGGCTCACTCACAGCGTGTTCACGTCCTGAAGCCCTCACGTCCGCACCCCAAGTCGGCGACTCGATCACGCAGCTAGCGGCAAAACGTCACCGTCGGACAAGCGAGCCCACGGCGCAAGCTCCGTTGGGGGCGCACGTCATCGACGCGCAGACGGGGCACACGCCCAGCACAAACGCGCCGATCGTCGCACAAAACGGCGGTCCGCTGTGTTGTTGCCGATCGTTTGCACAAGGCTGGCAACACGCATGGCGGGGACAAAGCGTGTGCGAAGCCGCTGGTGGGCAGTGTGTCGCACCAGACAACTGCCGTCAGTAAGCGCGAAGGACACAGTCCCCATCGACTGAGCTGCATTCGAGCGCGCGATATGGGATGTTAGCCGAGAAATTCGATCAACAGCGGGGTGACCAGCTCTGGCATCTCCGCGTGCACAAAGTGTCCTCCCTGCGGGAGTGGCTCAACTTGCAAGGTGTCGACAAACTGCTCAGTCCCGGGCACTAGCTCGTCAAATCCCAAGACTTTGTCCTGAAGACCCCAGAGCAACAGCGTCTGCGCAGTGATCTTCGGAAAGTTCATCCCTGCGCGCGCGGTCTTCAATGCGCTGTTGAACACCGCACGATACCACCCAACCATCGCCGAGATCGCGCCGGGTCGGAGGACGTTTTGGACAAACGGCTCGATCTCTTCGCGGCCAAAATGTTCAGAATGTATTACGTATTTACTATACACTTTTCGAAGGTTGTCTCCATTGCGAGCCGTCAGCATTCGCTCGGGCAGGACAGGGAGCTGAAAAAAGAACATGTACCAGCTCTTGCGAATCTGCGACCAATTGCCGCGAAAAATGACCTTTTGCATCACCGCCGGATGAGGACAATTGACCACGGCGAGTTTGTCCGTGGCGTGCGGATGATGCGCAGCAAAGTGCCACGCCAGAGCTCCGCCCCAGTCATGACCCACAATATGTGCCTTTGTCGCACCGAGAGATGCGATGAGCCCGCGCAGATCCTCAGAGAGGGTGTCCATGTCGTAAGGGCCGTGCTTTTCGGTCTCGTTGTAGCCCCGTAGGTCTGGCGCGACCACGCGAAAACCGAGGTTTGCGAGCGGCTCAATCTGATAGCGCCACGACCACCACATCTCCGGAAACCCATGCAGCAACAACACCAAAGGTCCATCGGCAGGCCCCTTGGTGACGTAGTGCATTCGAAGCCCCCCAACATCCACGGCGTGATGTGCTACGTCGAGATCGTTCAACCGCATCGGCGGCTTTAGCGAACGGCGCCAATCGTGCGAAGGTGTGCGATCAACCCAGCCATCTCAGAGTCGGCCAAACGCGCAGCAGGGATGCCTCGCATTGTCCCGTGCCCGTTGCGAATGACATCGCGGGCTTCGGCTTCGGTCTCGTGACGATTCGCAAGCAGAGGTCCGATCGGAGCCCGCGCTCTGCCGGCCACAACACGCGGGAGATGGCAGTTCGCGCACACTGCTGTGTACACCTGGATTCCAGGGCGACGACCGACGGGCATCATGGGCGCGACACCAGCGTCGGGCCGCGCCTGACCGTTGACGGTCCGAACAGAAAATAAACCGAGGGTGATTGCCAGAGCGCCTGCGGCCCAACCAACTTTAGAGAACTGCATGGATATTAAAAACCTCCGAGGGTAGTTTCGCCGTGATTGATAGAGCAACTACGGGGGTAGTTGCAAAGGATCCTCGCGCGAAAATTCACGGGCCTGTGACGACGGGACAGAAACTGTTATTCAACCGAGGGCAAACTTAATGCATCGGCCCCTTTCATCCCAACCCGTCCACGCGAGCTGCGCTCGTGGCAAGCTCTGGGCGGTATTATGTGCGGTATTCTGCACTTTCTGTGGCTCCGCCGCACCCCGGCCGGCCCCCCTCGGCCGCCCTTCTACATCCAGCTCAGGTACCTCAAGCCCGGTCGCTATTTTGCCTGCAAGCGCCAGCCCCGAAGCAAGCTCAAACGCGTTTTGCTCCACAGCCCTGGCAGACGCACAAAGAGCGGTGGGGCAAATCGATACTCGGCCAGTGACCCAATGTGAGGTGCAGCTTCTCGCGGTGTGGTCCCTTCGTGAAGGGCTCGCCATGGCGCCAGAAGCAGAGCTGCTCCGTCAGTGGATCTCGCTTGAGTTGCAAGCCGTCGAAGCACGTTCGCGAGGACTCGATCAGGGCGTCGGAGTGCAAAGCAGAATCCGAGAGATCCTCGCAGGCGGAGCGATTCGCGCAGAGGCCCGTCAGGTGTTTCGCGCGCCAACCCCTGAGCAAATTCGGCAGTACTACGACAGCCACGTGAGCGACTTCACCCAAGAGGTCCGCGTCCACACGCGCGCCATCGCCCTGCGAACACAACGCGCCGCAACCGCGATGCTCGCGACCCTTCGCGCCAACAATGGAGCGCAATTTACCGAGTTTGCGACTCACCAGAGTGTCCTGAGAAACGCAGCGAGAGATGCGGGGGATTTGGGGCTGATCAATCTTACGCAGCCCTTTGGTGTCCCCGACGACATCGTCCGCACTGCGCTTTCACTCACGACAGACGGCGAGATTCACCCAGGTCCCGTACGTGTTGAGGTGCTTGAACCAGTACGCGCTCAGTCTGGCCGGCCAGGGACCCGGCGCCGACGCCCACAACGCCCTCGACGCCCTCACCGCATCGTGCAGTGGTGGATTGTGCAACGTCTTGAGCGGACCGAAGAGCAGACGCTGACCCTCGCTGATGTCTCAAGGCGCATCGCCGCGCGGTTGGGTCAGGAGCAGTGGTTGCAGCTTTTGGCCCAGGCTCGAAGCACGTTGGTGACCGCGGGTCGCGAAGCTCAACCAGCGATCATCGTGGACTCAGCCTTCGGTTTAGTCCGTCTTCGCGCAAGCGAAACCCCTTGAAACCGCTGCGCTGACTCGACAAAGGCGTGTTTGCCCGGGGCTTCGGACAAATGCTGAACAACGGTCGCTTCGAGAGCGGTGTTATGGTACGAAATCGCAGCGTGAAGTCTCGAAGTCTCTTAATGGTTGTCACCACTCTTGGTGTTTTGACTGGTTGTCCAAAACCGCGTCCCCCCACAACGGCCGGGGCACAAGACGGCGGCACGGTGGCTGCGGCCGCGAGCGACGCGGCGGTTGATCCCTGTGCAGATATCCCCGCAGAAGAGCGCGGACTGCTGCTCGCGCAGGTGGGCTCTGCGCAGTTTACGCTGTGCGATTTTGCGCGGCGACTCGCGACACAAAATCCATACCTGCGTGCACGGCTGAGCACACCCGATTCAAGACGCGCGTTGGTGCGAGCGTGGGTGGACAGCGAGGTCCTCGCGCTTGAGGCCCGCACCCGCGGGATGGCAGACGAGCCGTCAGTTCGCAACGCGATTTTCTCGCAATTGGCCAGGCAAATCGAGAGTGAGGTGCGCGCATCGGTGCCCCCTCCAACAGTCAGCGAGGCGGACATCGAGCAGTACTACAACGCCCACACATCGGATTATCAAAGTCCTGCGCAAGTACGCTTTTCACAGATCGTTCTCAGCTCTCGGGCAGACGCAGATCGCGTGCTCGTTGAGGCGCAACGGATCGCAGCGGATGACGCCGCATGGCGGGCTCTTGTCACGCGAGAGACGCGCGATGAAAACAGCCGCACCACGGGCGGAGATATGGGATTTGTGTCGCGCGAAGGATCAGGGACGGTCCCTCGTGATCTTGCATCAGCGGCGTTTACATTGACTGAAGTCGGTCACGTTTTGGGCACGGTCGTCGAGACGCAAACGGGCGGGCCAAACCGCACGCACGCATTTCACATTCTTCGCAAGATCGCCAACCGCGATGCGCTCAGGCGGCCGCTCGATGACGTCCGTCGCGCGATCCGCAATCGATTGTTTGAAGAGCGCAATGATGAGGGGCAAAATCGGGCGATCCGCGCGTTGCTTGAGCGTCTCCGTCGCGAACACCCCGTGAGCATTGATGAGCGAGTCCTCGGGAGCGTCCATATCGACGCCCCGCCACTGGGAACGCCTCCTGCGCTGGCCGGTCGTGGGATTGGGCAGACGATGGTTCCCGCCGGAGTCGTACTCCCTGCGGCGGGCGCTCGGCCTTAGCCCTATTCTTACGAACTGGGGGGCCAAAAGCGCTGAGAGATCAAGAGGCGAGGATGGCATTCGATGCGAAAGAAACGCGCCCTATTTCACGCCCAGTGTCACGATAGAAAGTGCTATACGAGCAACTGGTTTTTTAAGTGACCCGCTCAAAGCTCTCCATTTTGCGTTGTACCGCGCTGTTTGCATCGGCCTTCTCAGCCTCGTTGGCGGTGCAGCCCTCGGTTGTTCATGCCGAAGTGATTGATCGGATCGTGGCGATCGTCGAGGACGATGCGGTGTTTTTGTCACAGCTCGAAAAACGACTTCGACCTGCAGAGAGACAGCTCAACGCGATTCCTGACACGCGGGTTCGGGCCGAGCGTCGCGAACAACTGTACCGCGAGACGCTTGAACGTATGATTGACGACGCGCTGATTCGCCGAGCTGCGAGCCGCGCCCAACTCAGCGTGACCCCCGCAGACGTCGATCGAATGGCCGCTGGAATCGCACAACAACATAACACCAGCATCGAAGAACTCTACGCCGCGGTTGAGGGCGAAGGCATCACACGCGAAGAGTATCGACAGGTCCTTGAGGCCGAGGTTCTGCGCCTCCGCGTGATGAACGTCCGAATCCGTGGCCGGGTCAACATCACGCCAAGTGACTTGCAAGAAGAGTATCGCCGACGCGTTCGTACCGCCGCGGATCGTGCGCCGTTTCAAGTCGCCCACATCTTTTTTGCTTTTACTCCCAACCCGACACAGCAAGAAATTGAAGCGGTTCGCGTTCGTGCTGACCGTGTGGCGCAGCGGTTAGTCGGCGGCGAAGACTTCGCGGCGGTCGCGTTGACAGCCTCCGAAGATGTCGCCTCTCGCGAGACCGGCGGCGATCTCGGGACCATTGATCCCGATAACCCCGATCAGCCCGCGCCGGACTGGCTCGTCAACGCAGTGCGCTCGCTGACTGTTGGGACGCTCTCGCAGGTGACTCGCGGCGAAAATGGCTTCCACATATTTCGGCTGCTTTCTCGGCAGCAACCTGATGTTCCAGCGTTTGCGGACGTTCGTGACGAACTGTACAACGAACTCCTCAATCGGGAGATGGCTAGGCAACAACGTGCTTATCTTCGCGAGCTGCGGCAACGCGCTGCGGTCGACGTACGACTGTAAGCGCAACAAACAGCGCACTGATGTAAGGCTGCTCTCGTTTGTTGACGGAGCTCGACGTTAGGCTGTGCGCGCTCAACATCGTCGCTCTGCGGTACGCAAATCGCTGCCCCTTCGAGGCGCCACGCGAGGCGTCCTACAGCAACTGCGCTCACGATGGGCGGCGGCCAAGCACGTCTTTGTCGCCATGCTCCTTCTCAACACTTGGGGCTGTTCGCAAGCGTTAACGCAGGACGCCGGAGGCCGGGGGTTCGGGGTATCTGACGCGTCACAGAGTCCAACGGACGTTGAGGGTATCTTGGTTTCTATCTCGGATAGTGGGCTGCGACGACTCCTGCCTCAAGCAGTACGGCGCGATCGCTGCGCACCCATCTGGACCACGCGGAGTGTTGCACCGTTTGAAATCAATCGACTTGGCCGCGGTCCTTCGTTTCGTGACCTTCGTGTGACGCAGCAAAAAACCTGGCTCGCTGTCACCCGTGATGCGATCTGCTCAAGTGATGATCAAGGAGAGAGTTGGCGTGAGCGGGCATCACTCTCGGGCACCGGTGGGGATCAGTGGATTCTGCAAGAGATCGGAACAGATCATCGGTGGCTTTTTGCGCAGACCCATGGCGACGCAAACCAGCAGCAGATCCTCACCGAAGCGTGGATTTCAAGCCCTGATGAGAGTTGGGCTCCATTGGCGATGCCCCAGAGCGAAGACCCTGTTCGGTCAGTGGTCACCGACGGAGTTGGAAGAGTCTACGCTCAGACGCGGCGTCAGTTGTTTGTCGCCTCATACGGCGCGCGGCGCGCAGAGGGTTGGCTTGAGCAGTTCGCGCTTCCAGGGCGCGAGGCGCTCGTGTTGATGGCCTGCGGCAGAGTCGTGCTCACACAATCTCAGATCGATGACGATGGCTCTTTTTGGTTTCGCAGCTTTGATCACGGCGCGCATTGGTCACCATTTTTACTAGGTCAATTGGGTCTCGACGCGGACCACGCCACTGTCCGTTGCCTCGGCGCCAGGGGCGGAATCGAAGCCGGCCGCGGTCCACTGCCCTCGCACTGGAGCTTCGACGGAGGACGCACCTGGTCCCACGCGTTGTACGACGACCGCGCTCGGCGCATGGCGCGCGAGCAAGGGACGCAGTCGGTTCGCTGCCAACCCGGGCCCACTAGCGCTATTGAGTGTCGCGATGATGCACGGTCGCGAATGCTCGACGGCTCAAGGCCTGATCGAGAGATCTACGCCCCTGGTTGGTGCGACGCGGTCACGCAGCTAGACTCACTTCGGACGCTGAGTTTTGGCTGCCGTTGTGGGCTCTTGGTGTCCGGAGACCACGGTGGATTGTGGAAGCCTTTGTTCACCGCCGCCACGCCGATGGAGCCGTTTGCGATCGATGGTCAGGGAGGTTTGCTCGCCAGCCATGACGCGTGGCGCTTGGATGGTGGAATCTGGTGGACTCATGACGACGGTGCTCGCTGGACTCCCGTGGCAAGCGTCATCGGTCGTACGCTCACTCGGGGTGTCTTTGTTGATCGTAATCGCGGGGTATTTTCAACTCGAAATGGCTGGATCGTCTCCACCCGTGACGGGGGCCGAACCTGGGTTTATGTGTTGCGAGGCGACGTCGAGCGGATCTCAAGCGACGGCCCCACGGTGTTTGTGACGACCACGACGACGGTGCGAGTTTCGCCCGACGGCGGAGAGCATTGGTGGTCACCGGGTGTGGGTGCGGCCGGCGCGCGTGTTGTTCCGGTGGTGCAACGACAGAGCGCGAGTTTGGTCGTCCAGCTGCCAGGAGGACACCGCATCGAGCAGACCAACGGTGAGGTGCGGTGGGTTCAGCCTGGGCAACCAAGCACCCCAGTGCTTTCTCTGTTGGTACCCGAGCTAAGCTTGGTGGCGGCAACAATGACCCCAGAAGGTGCGCCGAAGGTCCTGCTTTCAGACGGCTCCATTGCGCTAAGATTGCCACCGTCAATCCGCACTCGGGGTCGCTCGCGACCACGCCGTCGCAGCGATGCTCTTCGCCAACGCAGCCACCTCTAAACCCAGTTCACTGCAAGGCCGACCTGACCCGCGACGCAGCAACATTTTCTGCACTCCACTCGCTCTCGTCACTGGCACGCATTGCGTCGTCGTTCGCAACAATATCAACTGAATCACCAGCAATTTATGCGGTCGGTGGCGAAGGGACTCGGCGGCTGACTGCAGCACTTGAGCAAGCCAACGTTCGCGTCGAGCCCCAGAGTTCGTCCGCCCCACTGACTGCCCTTGCGCGCTGTGTACGAACTCGAGCACCCGTCTGGCTGCTCGCGAGCGGATCCTCAACCTCGATGTGCACCCGAGTTCTGTCCGAAGCGGCCCGGCTGCATGTGCCGCTGAGGCTCTTAGTGCTGTCTCACGGAGAGGACGAAGGGGAGACCCTGCCAGCGGACGACATGACAGATTTAGCTGTATTTTCTCTAGCCAATTATCCTCAGTGGCAGGCAAGTTCTGCGGACGAATGCGGGCAGATGGTGCACGCCCTTTCGACGCCAAACTTCAGCGATAGTCCCGCAGTTGTCTCAATCCAGCTCCGAGTCAGCGCGCTGTCCTACGTGACCGGGGCGCCCCTTTCGTCCCAAGCCTCTTCCCTAGAGCCCATCACTCTGTGTGGGGACACAAACAACCCGCGCTGGATCTTCATCGCCTCACACGCTGCTGCAGACGCAGGGTTTGCGCTGGCTGCCAACAGCTACGCAAGCGAGGTCCACGTTTGCGCGGTAAACGTCCGTCGCGTGTGGCCGTTTCCGGTGGAGGAGCTTCGCGCCGTCATATCTCCTCGCGCCACGGTGATCGTCCACGACAGGACGGGTCCGGCAGAAAACGGCCCGAGTATTTCATCCCACGTGGTGGCCGCTCTCCACTCGTTGGCCCCATCCCAACCACTGTCGATTGCAGTTGCAAGAGGTGCTGGGAGCTACGGTTGGTGGCTCGAAAGACTGGCAACACTCACAGAGCAAGCCGTAGATGTGTCTGTCGAACACCAGGTTTGGATTGTCGCAGAGCCGCGCTGCAAGATGCTCACGGTCGAGAGAGTTTTGTCTGTGTTGTCGAGATCAAACGTGAGAGCCACAGCGGAGGCCGTCGCGGCAGAACGAGCCGTCATTCGCTGGCAAGGGAAGAGTACAAATAAAATGGGCGCCGGATCGTTGTTGGTATTGAATGTTCCTGGACTGTCTGTAGGGTTGTTAGTTGCGCTTGCACCACCGAACGCAGTTTGTGAGACTCTGCCCAGCAATCAGGGCGATCCCACTTCGGCCGCCGCGCGAATCTTGCACTGGATTGCCAACACACTGCCGAGTGAGAAAGCTGCGACGATTGAAGACACGCGAAAAAATCATGGAGACTTTTGAGATTTCCAGAGCGAAACAAGTTGATGCAGAGTCAACTCGTCTGCTATCAACCGAGACGCACATTCGTCGCGATGGTGCGCTCAATGGCGTACAGCTCGTCGACGCGGAGGCTATACGATGAACCCGCAGATGGTTATGTACGAAGAGGAGTTCAACCAGATCCAGACCGTGGTCGAACGGTTGGTGAAGGAAGCGAACGCCAAGGTCGTATTCATCGTGGACAAGAACGGCCAGTTAATCGCCTCTGCAGGTGATACTGAAAATCTCGACACCACCAGTCTTGCATCGCTGACGGCGAGTAATATTGCGGCGGCTGGCGGGATGGCCCGAGTTCTGCGCGAAAACGAATTCGCGACTCAGTACCACGAAGGCGAAAAAGCCAATATTCACATTCAACTCGTTGGCAACCGAGTCATCTTGGTCGTGATCTTTGACTCGCGCTCGTCGCTGGGTTTGGTCCGTCTTAGGGTGCGCAAATCGTCCGATGAGCTCAACACGATTTTCGAGGCGCTGTTAAATAAGGTCCATCGTCCGGACCGTAATGACGTCTTGACCGAAATCACCGATGACGACATCGACAATCTGTTTAACAATAACGACTAACGTCGGAGTGAATATGTATTGCGATGTTTGTCCCCCATTTAAGAATTGCGCTCTGCAGAGAGGATCTGGTCACGACTGATGTCGTTTATTAACTACCTCTCGAGAGAGATTAACTGCAAGCTGGTTTACTACGGCCCCGGGCTTTGTGGCAAAACCACCAACCTCCAGTTTATCTACAACAAGACCGCCCCTGACTCTAAAGGCAAGATGATCTCTCTTGCTACGGAGCAAGAGCGCACTCTGTTCTTCGATTTCTTGCCTATTTCGCTCGGCGAAATTCGCGGTTTTCGCACACGTTTCCACCTTTATACGGTCCCGGGACAGGTGTTCTACGACGCGTCTCGCAAGCTGATTCTTAAGGGTGTTGATGGTGTGATCTTCGTTGCGG
>JANNCG010000921.1:0-2124 GCA_031386385.1 Myxococcales bacterium | reverse complement strand
GCCAGCGACGGGGTACAAGAAGCGGGCAATCTCAGTTTCGTATCGTGGTTTGCGGATTCAATCCTCATGCTGGTGAGCAAGGGCTTCTAGGGGACGAAGAGGTTAACATCATCGCTCCGGCGGTTGAGGTCGCGTCGGAGGTGCTCGCAGGCATCGCTACGGTGGTGGGTCCGATGGGCGCCGAGAGCGCGTTTCGCCATGCAAAAGACGGCCATTTCGACGCGGTTGTGGCGATGTACCATGACCAAGCGACCATCGCGGCCAAGCTCATCGATTTTGGTGAGTCGGTCAACGTCACACTTGGTCTTCCGATCATACGGACAAGCGTCGACCACGGAACCGCTTATGATCTAGCCTATAGCGGGCGCGCCGATAGCAAGGGAATGTTCAGCGCGATGCTGATGGCTTGCAACATGGCTCGCGCGGGGGCGGGCGAGCATATTCACAGCGCACCGGGTCAGCAAATCGGGTAAGAGAGTGATCGTTCATCGCTTTGGATCGCAATTATGGAGTTCATTACAGTGCGCGGGGCCCGCACACACAATCTCAAGTCGATATCCGTAGAGCTCCCCCGCAATCAATTTGTCGTGATCACCGGACCTTCTGGTTCAGGAAAAAGCTCACTCGCGTTCAACACTTTGTACGCCGAAGGCCGGCGGCGATATGTTGAATCACTTAGTGTTTATGCTCGTCAACTGCTCGGCGCTCTCGGCCGCCCGGAGGTCGATCATATTGAGGGGCTCTCACCTGCCATCGCGATTGAGCAACGAGCATTGGGGCGCAACCCACGATCAACGGTCGGAACCATCACAGAGATTGACGACTATTTGCGGCTCCTTCTGGCGCGAATTGGTGATGCCTTCTGTCCAAGATGCGGCAAGCCGGTGCACGCGCATACCGTGAGCGAAATTGTTAATGTCGTGCTCGCCCTTGGTGAAGGGGCGCGAGTTTCGATCGTCGCGCCTCCGGCGAAATTGTCGAAGATAAAAGCCGAACAACTGCTCCAGGCTTGGACTCGCGAGGGCTTTGTTCGCGTGCGACTCGGGGGTGTCGTGCGCGACCTCTCTGAAGTCACGACCGTCGGTGACGAGGCCGCGTCACTCGAACTCGTGATCGATCGCGTTGTGATTAAGGATGGGGTGCGAGCGCGCGTTCTTGACGCCGTTGAGATCGCGCTAAAGCACGCCGACGGTTTGGTCCGTGTGCTCACTCAAGACGGGCAAGACCTGCTTCTATCTGAGCGATTTGCCTGCGCAGACTGTTCGATCACGCTCCCTGAAATCGAGCCACAGCTCTTTTCGTTTAATTCGCCAAAGGGCGCATGTCCCAAGTGTCACGGGCTCGGGGTGCGCGCAGTGGCGGACGTCGAACGCTTGGTACCCGATGCCGAAAAATCCATTCGTGAAGGGGCCATCAGCGCGTTTAAGAAGGGTGTTCCGCGAGAGATCGAGCTGTGGGCGCGAGCGGTTGGGCTGAATCTTGATACACCGTTTTCGGCACTCCCCGAGCGTGCGAAAGAAGAGCTACTGCACGGAGACGGTGACGGCTTCGGCGGAGTTCTTTCGTTGATTGACAGCGCAGCACGATCTCGTACGCGCAATCGAGAGATCGAAGAGGACGACGAAGAGACCTCCTTGGATCGGTTTCGTTTCGAAGCCGTTTGTGAGGGATGCAAGGGGACGCGGCTTCGCCCAGAGGCGCTCTGCGTTCGCCTTGGAACACATAACATTCACTCACTCGCACAGCGACCACTGCGACTATTAGCGAAAGAGATCACCGATGCCGTTGCGAAATTGCCAGCAAAACGACGATCGATTGTTGATCGACTCGTAGTTGAGATCACCGCTCGATTGGGGTTCTTAAACGCGGTGGGAGTGCCTTATCTGACCCTGCAACGTGGGACTTCAACTCTGTCGAGTGGGGAGGGGCAGAGGGTTCGTCTCGCGACGCAGATCGGGAGTGCGCTCGTCGGTGTTCTTTATGTCCTCGATGAGCCGTCAGTCGGGCTTCATCCACGCGACTCCGCACGGCTGCTCAAAACGCTTCGCCTGCTCGTGAGCCACGGCAACTCGGTGATCGTTGTAGAGCACGATTTAGAGACCATTCGCCAAGCAGACTACGTCG
>JANNCG010000891.1:0-5573 GCA_031386385.1 Myxococcales bacterium | reverse complement strand
GGGTGTGGCTCGGCAACTTCGGTTCGCTAGCGGCTTTTACCCTCGCAGAGTCCGTGCTGCTTCCCGCAGTCAGCGTTGGAATGTTGCAGCTATTTCGTCGCCCTCGACCGGTTGCAACCACGACGACGACTCGCTCAACCGCATCGTACCGAAGGCAATCGGTCCCAACTGACGTTCACCCAGCGTTTGCTCACCTTCGTCCCATGCAACAAGTGCAGCCTTTGACGCTGAGCGTTTCGCTGTTAGCAGGAGAGTTCTAAATGAGATCAGCCTATCGATTGACGGTGTCTTCGTGGCTCGTTGCTTTCGCTTGCACTGCCCTGAGCACTCCTGCCCACGCGCAGTCCTGCCCCCCCGGAGTGAGCTATCCGCAGGCCCAGTGGCCCGAGCAGATCGCTCAGACGGCCGCGGCTCAGCGGGCCGCCATCAGCGCACTCGAGAGCTTCGCGTTTACGATCACTGGCGAGGACACGCAGCGGCTCGGAGCACGCACAGACTCAGTGATTATTGTGCAGCGGGGTGTCATTATTTATGAGCGATATGGTCGCTCGTGGACAGCAGAACAACCGCACTTCACCTGGTCGGTGACCAAGAGCCTCACCAACGTGCTGACGGGCATCGCGGTGTCCAAAAACTACTTGACGATCGAGGACTCCATGTGTCGCTGGATGCCCATGCTCAGGCCCGAGTTGTGCGCGGTAAAAGTTCGAAACACCATGGAATTCTCCACGGGAATCGACTGGGCGGAGACCTACGAGTCCGGGACCAACCAGGACAGCTCGGTGCTCGCGATGCTGTATGGCGAAGGCTATCGCGACGCGGCGGGGTTTGTTGGATCACATCCGCCCAGGGCGGTTCCGGGTGCGACGTATATGTACTCATCGGGCGATACCAACTTGCTATCTCGCGCGATGGATCGGGCATACAGCTCGCACGGGGAGGATGCAGACTACCCCTGGCGATATTTATTTGATCCCCTTGGGATGAGCTCATCCGTCCTTGAGCGCGACGCCACCGGAACGCCCATCGGCAGCTCATACTGGTACGCCATCCCTCGCGACATGGCCCGTTTCGGCTATTTTTTGCTCCGTGACGGCTGCTGGAACTCCCAGCGCATCTTGCCTCCGAACTGGATCGCCGACAGCACCGCGGTCAATCCCGCCATTCGCCTGGTGCGCTTGGACGCGGACGCCGACGATGTGCAAGGTCGGCAGTTTTGGCTGAACAAAACCATACCCGAGCTCGGGGTCACGATTCCCTGGCCCGGCGTCCCAGCCGACGCGTATGCAGCGCGCGGACACTGGGGTCAGTCGATTACCGTAGTGCCTTCACGCGAAGTGGTCATTGTGCGCACCGCCGACGACCGCGATGGGACCTTTGACTATCCCCGTTTGATCACCCTCGCTCTGGCGGTGGCCCAATGAACTCTAAGCTCATCCGCGCGACCTTCGCGACGATCGTGGCTGCAATTTCACTTGCAGGCTGTCCCGGCGATCCCCGTCCATACGCCAACCATGACCTGCTGCTCATCAACCGTTACGCGGCCAAAGAGATGTGCTCGTGCATGTTCGTGATGCAAAAGGATGAAGCGTTTTGCCGACGATGGACTCGCGCGAGCCCGGCGGTTAACACGATTGTGGTCAACCGCGAACAACGCACTGTCGAATCGCAAGCGGTCCTGGCATGGGGCGCAAGAGCGAGGTGGATTTCTCAGCGCGAGGGCTGCAGAATCATCCAATAAACACCGTGACCCTTTTAGACTCCCTCTGCGAGATCGAGCAGCGACTCGATCAACACGTGAAGTACCTTCGAGACACCGCGGTCGCGAGCCCGCCTGGTGGAGGCTTACAGTGGGACCAAGCCCTCGCGTTCTATCAGGTTCAGCCCGACTCGACCGTGGATCGGTTGCGTGTGATCCAAGGGACTCGGCAGCACCGTGGTGCGTCGACAGAAGAGTTTCGTCGCGTGATGGAGAAGCTTGCGGCTTTTGCCAAAGACGAGCTCAGCACGCTGTTAGGCACGCAGCGGATCAACGACGCCGAGTCGCGGCGAAAAGTCGACGGCCTTCACGACCGGATCAACCTTCTCGCCACCGCGCAGGGCACCGTCTACGCATCCCAAGTGGGCGCTGCGATGGCCGGCGAGAGCTCGGTGGGCGCAAGCGTGGGAGGAATTTTCGCCAACGCGATCAATACGGCGAAGCTCACTCCGTGGTCGAATATCCACATTGATCCAACGACGGTGACCTGCTGCAAAACATGCGGTGCCCCACAAGAGAAGCCGCTGGATTTTAAATGTCGGTACTGCCGACAAGCGCTGTTTGGCGGTTAGCGCGCGGCTCCCAAGCCCGAGCGACTGGCCTAAGTGACGCTTAGCCGCCCGATTTGCCAGACTTCGCAAATTTGCGTACAGGATGCTTCTCGCCGCGGCTGGAGAGCGCGTGCTTGCCCGGCTGTACGCGGCGGCGAGGTGCCACGACTGCTTCCTCTTCCTCGCCCGCTTCTCCCTCTTCCTCTTCCTCTTCTTCTTCTTCTTCTTCTTCTTCTTCTTCGGCGTCCGCGTTTGCTGCTCCCTCAAGCGCTTCATCGACCGCGTTGATCATTGTGTCGACCTGCTCTTGCGTGAGCTCAAATGAGTCGGCGAGCTCAGAGAGAAAAGCCTCTTCTTCGTCAGCCATCTCGCCGTCTGCGCAGGCGATCGAGTAGGCGATCCCAAATGCTGTGGCGCGGTCTTGAACCGAAGTGCCGATCTCGGCTGTGATGTGCTCAAGGGCGGCGGAGAGATCGCCCCAGCCTTCGATTTTCGACGCCGATTCATCCATCATCGTCGTCAACTGCTCTGCGCTGACATTCGCAAAGGCCTCTTGGTGACCGATCGTCGCGCCAAGCATCTGTCCTTCTGCTTCACTCGATTCTCCGTCGACGAGCATGGCGAGCACCGCTACGTCTACAATGGCTTGTCGGGTAAGTGATCCAGTGGATGATTTTCGTCCGCGAATGAGCATGGGGAATCCTTTTCTTGAGCAGCGTTGAGCGATACGCGCCCTGTGCGCGTCTTCACTCTTGGAGCCGGACCCTACTTTGGGGGCTCGCTGCGTGTCGAAAAAAATCAGGACCCAACAGGGACTTACCTGGCTTATTTG
Source organism: Myxococcales bacterium (assembly GCA_031386385.1). Classification (GTDB taxonomy): domain Bacteria; phylum Myxococcota_A; class Polyangia; order Polyangiales; genus JANNCG01. The sequence continues at coordinate 2,431 of JANNCG010000891.1, read as the reverse complement.
TCAGCCCACATCCTGCCATGTGTGCTGATTCAGAATCCCTCTGTTACCTTCAGCTGCGGCTCTCAGGCGCAGGTGAATATTGCTCTTACTTGAATCAACCGTTTCAGCGCTTGCGCTGCGCGAAAAGATTGCCTGTCTCGGGCACCCGTTGACACGACGCCAGCTGGCAGTCTGGGGTCGAGCAATGAGGCTATCTGTCGTGCGAATTTGTGCACAAAAGACGTTCTGGTCGCAGATCCCCACGCTGTCCGCCCGCGCGACTGAAAAGCCAAAAAAATCGTTGGGTGCGAGGCCCTCAAGTGTCGTGGTGGCGGCGGGCAAAATGCCCGACATCGTTCCGAGATAGACGCTCACGGTTCCGGCCAAATTGCGGCGTGAGGGATCGGCTCGGTATGCACCCACCAAGAGGTCCGAAAAGCCATCGCCGTTCAGATCGCCCGCACCGGCGACAGCCTCACCGAACTCATCGTTGGGCTCAATGCCGTCCAGAACACGCGCCGCGACGGCGGCAACCCCGCTCATACCCCCAAAGTACACGCTCGCTCCGCCGGCGTACGTGCGCCCTCCTGGAGATGCCTGATAGGCCCCAATGACAACGTCGCCAAAGCCGTCCCCATTGATGTCCCGAGCAGAGGCGACTGCAGTCCCGAACTGACTCCCTGCTTCGGCGCTCTCTAGTAGCCGCGCCGGTGCGGCTGTGAGGCCGTCACGACTCCCGTGATACACGCTCACTGCTCCGGCACTCATGCGCGCCCTGGGCGACGCCTTCGGCGCACCGACAAGCAGGTCTCCAAAGCCGTCGTTGTTCACATCCCCCGCAGTGGATGCCTCATCGCCAAATTCATCCCCTGCAGTGACGCCCTCGTAGAGCCGTGCCACTGTTGGCTGAACCCCCGTCGCGCTCCCATGAAACACGCTCACGCTCCCTGCGTTCATTCGGCCACCGGGCGCAGCATTGGGCGCACTGACGGCAATGTCGCTAAATCCATCGCCGTTGAGATCCCCCGCGCCGGTCACCCATGCACCAGAGCGATCACCGGCAGCGAGCCCCGCGATCACGCGCGAAGGTGCAATCTGCACGCCGGTCAAACTCCCGTGATAAACACCTGCTGTCCCCGCTTGCATCCTGCCGCTCGGCGATTCTTGCGGCGCACCCACGACAATATCCGCGAAGCCGTCACCGTTGACATCTCCCGCGCCCGCAACCGATTGGCCAAACAAATCGCTCGGCGCTGCACCCTCAAGCACGCGCGCTGCGACCGGCTCTATCCCCATCACGCCACCGTGAAAAACACTCGCCGTCCCAGCCGCGACGCGACCCCCGGGATCCGCTTGGATCGCACCTACCACGATGTCTGCGAACCCATCTCCGTTCACATCTCCAGCACAAGCGACTGAGTGTCCAAACAGATCTCCGGGCTCGCGCCCTTCAATCACGCGATTGGCAATCGGCGCAATACCCATCGCACTTCCGTGAAACACGCTGATCCCACCCGCGAGCCCGCGACCGATGGGGCTCGCTCGTACCGAGCCCACCAAGACATCGTCGAAGCCGTCACCATTGACGTCCAGATGCGGGTTAGAGCTTGTATCCACTCCGCCTTCAGCGTTTTGCGCGGGGACATGCAGCAACCAAGTGGGACTATTGATCACGCTGGTGGCGCCTCCGACGGTCCCACGAAGTCTCCAAAACACCACACTCCGCGGTGGAAGCTCTCCGGCCGGTCGCGCACTTGTACCTCCCGTTCGAACAGTATCGATCACGATGGTGCACGCGCGATCTCGACACAACTCGAGCTCGGCGCCATCCATGTTAGGAGGCAATTCCCAGCGAAAAGTTGGACGTCGCGAAGTGACATCACCCAACGACACCGGCGCAATCGGCCTTGGAAACCCAGGGACCATCGTTGTCCGAGAACCGCAGGAGAGCGCGAGCAAACCCAGAGTGCACAGAGCGGTTGTTGCTTTCGTTTTAAACATTCGAGATAGGTCACGACAGCACGGAGAGGCAAAACCGTCAAAGCAGAACAGCCGATAGCTCTCGGCGTGGGCACCAACCGCTCGCGCGGGTCGCGTGGCACGACTCGAATGCGCAAGCGCTGCGGCGCTTGATGGGCGATAAAAAGATGCGCCTGGGCGACACTTCGTCGCCGAGTTGTCGCGGCGAGGACCCAAGAAGCCAAGGCCAAAACTCACACACAATCCAAAGAAGCCCCACGTCTCAACTCATCGCTTGTTGCGGCTAAAAAGTGAGCGAACTGCGAAATCACCCTGCGTTGCCAACGAGCTTCGTAGGGTTCGTGATGGATCGCTTGGTTGTCGCTTCGCAACCATCGCGAGGCGTACAGAATTTTCGGCCGTTACCTCCGAAATTTCGGCTTTTGGATCCTGCGAATTTGCAGGCGAATGGTGTTCCGACGTCGCAATGAGA
>JANNCG010000874.1:0-5409 GCA_031386385.1 Myxococcales bacterium | reverse complement strand
CTGATCGACAACTCCCGCGATCTCGCGGTCTCAAACAGCCCATTTGTTCGCCCCAGCCTGTGGATCACTCCCCTGCCCGAGCAAGACTGGACCGCACAAGACGCCCTTCAATGGGTATCGAGCAGCGACGAAGACGTCGAGCTTATGCGACGCAGCACTTTTTCGGACGTGTGACGTTAGCTACCCGATGATTCGGTAAGCGACACATAACCCACACACGATACTGAGCGCGCCCGTCATGCGCGGGAGCAGCACATCAAGCGTCGCAAAACGCCTCATTGCAGCGGCGATTGAGACAGAAAAAAGCGCGGTGAGCGCGGTCATCCCAACGATGGTTCCAACGGCGAAGAGCGCTAAATATAAAAGCGCCAACTGGGGGTCATGAATGCTCGCAACCACCACCAAGGCCACCGCCGCAGAACCGGCGAGCCCGTGGACAATCCCCACCAACATCGAGCGCAGCAAAAAGCGGTGCGGCTGATCGTGCGAGTGCGTAGGGATTGCTGCAATCTTCGCCGTCCTTCGAAGGTTCATCACGCCGAGCAAGACCAACATTGCCGCAACACCCAGCTCAAGCGCGGCGCTCACACGTGAAGAGATCATCACGCGACCCACGATCATCAACACGCCAATCATCAAGACCATCAGCGAGTGCCCAAGCCCCCACATCGCGCCTATGCGAAGGGCGCGCGTTGCAGTGTGCTCGCGGCTCACAAGGGTGCTCACCGCAACGACGTGATCAGGATCCATCGCGTGTCGCATCCCGAGCAAACACCCGAGCGCGAGCACTGTCGAAAGCGATGTCATTCGCACAACCTGCAGAACATCGATCACTCGTAGCACACATTAAATAATTCGTGCTACCGAATTTCAGCCAACGGCCTAGGTCTCGTCCGAAGCGTCTTCGTCAATCAAAACACCGGGATTTAGCACCCACTGCGGGTCCAGTGTCTTCTTCGCGCTCGCGAGAACTTTTGCAAAAAGCTCTGGTCGCTGCCGGTCATACCAAGGACGATGGGTCCGCCCCACGGCGTGGTGATGCGTGATGGTCCCACCGTTTGCGATCAGCGCCTCACTCGCCGCACGTTTGATCTCTCGCCACTGCTCAAGCTGCATCCCCTCTCGTCCAGGCGCGATAAACGTAAAGTACGGCGCAGGTCCATCGGGATACACGTGGCTAAATCGACAGGTGATCTCACCGGCACCACACACGCTCTTCATCGCGGAGCGCACAGCAGAGACAACCGCGTTGTACAGCGACTCAAACCGATCCCAAGTGCACGCAGTCTCAAACGTGTCCGCGACCATTCCAAGGCTCACAAGAGCGCTCTGCATGTAGGGTGCTCGCAAAAACGCCGCTCGCCAAGCTCCGCCATGACTCTCTCGAGCCCCGTCTGCTGAGCGAACCTTTGGCCCCTCAATCTGGCTTGCGTTGGACTCACGACAAAAAGAAATCGCGCGACTCATCCAAGCGTCTCGAGGACCATCAGAGCTCTCAAACCCAAGCAGCAACACATGACGCCCTGCAGTGGCCATGCCGTTGATCAACGCTTCGCGCGCGTCCAAAAGACGACAATTGGCTGGATAAAGCCCCGCCTGAGCGATCAACCGAGCGGCCTTCACGCCGTCCTCCCAACGATCAAACAGCGCGCTAGCGCTCGATCGCCAAGTGGGTCGCACGTGAACTCGAAGCCAAGCCTCGGTGATGACTCCGAGGATTCCTTCGCTGCCAAGGACTAGGCGATCAGGGGACGGGCCGGCGCCCGATCCAGGCAACCGCCGAGATTCAAAAGCGCCAGAGGGAGTGATCATTCGTACGCTCTCGACCTTGTCGTCGATGTGCGTATACAGCGTCGCAAAGTGTCCACCCGCGCGTGTCGCGAGCCACCCGCCCAGGGTGCTAAACTCAAATGACTGCGGATAATGACGCAGAGTGAGCCCATGCTCCGCAAGCTGGGACTCTAGACTTGGTCCCGTCGCGCCCGCTTGAATGCGCGCCGCCAGTGACTCACGGTCGACCTCCAACACGCGATCCATGCCGCGAAGATCGAGTGACACAACGCCGTGATACTTGCCCAATGCCGGAGCTTCAACACCTCCCACCACGCTCGTACCGCCACCATAAGGGACAACCATCACCCCACTCGCGGACGCCCACCCGAGCAACGCCGCGACATCGGCCTCATGCTTAGGGCGCGCCACGAGGTCCGGAGCAGAGGCAAAATCTCCTGCAAATCCCCTGACTAAATCAGGATAACTCTTGCCATATGCGTGCTCAACTCGGTCGCTCTTTGCGTCCGAGCAAAAATCTCGAAGCTCGCGGGGGCTCTCAATCCTTGGGGCCCCTATCTTCACGTCTTCGAGTTTTGGCAACTCACGAAGGGTGGGCGGCTCGCACCCCACACCCTGGGCCACCATCATCGCGAGCGCGCGACGTGCGTCGTTGTCGGGAAGGCTATCTTCCCAACCCCAAGCCCAAAAGCTGCGTTTTCGTTCGGTGGACATTGCACCGGAGGATGCTACGCGTGCACTCGGCGCGCGACAGAAATGTTGTCCGCGAGATCCTCTTCGATTTCTTCGAACCACACACCGATTCCACGGGTGACACCGTCTTTGCTGTGCACATCCAAGACGTGTTTGACCGTACAGCGCGCGGTCATCTCCCAAGAACCGTCCGGAAGCGAGAAAATCACCCGAATCTCTGTCCCGAGGGCAAACTCATCCCACGTCTCGATAAAGAGACCCTTGGCGCTAATATCCCTAGCAATGCAGCGCCGGAGCCCAAAAGGCCCGTCAACTAGCACAGCAAATGCAACTCTGAGCCTTGGCTGCTCCCGACGATCTCGCGGTGTAATCACAAATAAAACCGTAGACCGTCCGTCAAGAAGCTGCGAAATTTCTCGCGAAAAGGTTCTGTCACCCACAGGCCGTCGCACTTCTTGTATATGTCGGTTATCCACTCATGCGTTTTCATCACTCACTTCTTCCCGCAACCCTCTTGTTTGCGACCATCTCTTTGACCTCAAGCGCTGCGCTCGCGATCCGTCCCGACTTCGATGGAGAGCGTGGGATTGAGGCTCAGGTTAACTTGGGCATCGCGGGTTTTTCAAACACGACTCAGCGTACGATCCGCGACGCAGACACCACGGGGCCGTCGTTTGTCGGCAACGCCCGTTTGCTCGGACCCGGAGTGTATTTTCGCGCGACGCTGGGGTATCGGTTCATTCCGTTGATCAGCGCAGGTCTGTCGTTTTCGATTCAACAGCTGGGAGCCGGGCTGGTCGAGGGCAGCTCAATGGCCTTCGTTCCAACCGCGAGCGCGATGTTTGCGGGTGTATACGCACGATTTTATTTCATGTCATTAATCCCAGGCGTCTCAAACACTAGGCGCGTCGAGTTTGCCACTGCTGCAGACCTTCGACGGTTCGATCCGTGGTTCTCCTTAGGGCTTGAGCCGTTTCAACGATTTTCACTCGAGCAGCGAATCCCAGGTGACCCCACGCAGTTTGATGTGTTCACGCGGACAAGTATCGGAGTGCCCGTGGGTGTGGGTGCAGACTATCGACTGCTCCCAATGCTCGCAGTAGGGCTCAACACTCAGATCACTCCAGCGTTTGGCTCGTCCACCACTTGGTCAGGATCACAGTTCGCAGGCGGTGTTGTCTCGACGTACAATCGATCGTTTATCAGCGCCGACCCCATCAACATGCACTACAGCGTCGCGCTCTCGCTTCGCTATACGCTCACTTTGTAGAAAGCACGCTGTCAGCGGCCACACTAGGTCAGCTTCGGCAGAGTACCAAGAACTGGTTGATCACATTCGTCATGGTGGCGTTGCCAGACGCACCACTGCGATCACCAACGGTTTTGCTCACAATTCGCATGGTCCGAAGATCAACGAAGTATGAGATCTCGCGCGCCCCGAGGGTCATAAAGAGCCTCCGAGAGCCAGCAAGCTCAATGCCCGTTGTGACATTGAGCATGTAGGTGCCTTCCCAAGCGTTGAGATCGTTTTGCGTGGCAACACCCGCAAGGGGTCCCTCTGTGAGCATCTCAACGATGATTCCGTTTGCAGTGGTAACTTCGAGTCCTCGCGCAGCCATAACACGGGCCGCGTTTCTACAGCCGGGTCAGTAAGCCGCGCTGGTGTGAACCAACGCATAACGCCTCCCTGTCTCACGCACCCGCTGCATGTTGAGCATTGAGTCAAAAGGCCGCGACGCCGAAAGCTGCGCACCGTCGGACACCAGGTGTCCCTGAAAGCCCAAGTTTTCGAGGGTATCGCCCATGTTTGTCCCGTACGGCGCAGCCGGATAGGCCCCCACCATCGCACCATCAGCAGGTGGCACAAACGTGTCGACTGGCATCCCGGGACGATCATCCATCGACGCAACATCCGTCCCCGTGGGGACATCCACTGCGCTCGGCACATCATTGCCCGGCCCAGTCGGAACATCCGTCGCAGACATCACATCCATCGCCGTGGGGACATCGCGTTGCACCGCACCATCGGTCCCCGCATCACCGCTCATCGCGTCTGGCGAGCATCCCAACAAACTCAAAGTAAACAGCCATCGAGAGGCGCTTTCGGTTCGATTATTCATAAATGTTATTCCTTTTAACTTATCTTATCTCATGGCTCGGACGCCAATCCAAGAGAGGCTTCGAAGTCCCTCGCCTGGAAGCGTCTCGATGAACATAGAATCTGCGCTCACTCGCCCACGGGCCGAGACAACAGGGCGCGCGGCGGTGGGCGGTTGAACGAGCGTGTCCAGTCCCATTGAAACAAACTCTACCATTGAATTTGCTGGCAACATCGCACGGTTCGCAACCCGAACGCCCACGGGCACACTGCTGCTCATCGCATAGGGAGCCAAGCCCCACACGGGACCAACCAGCCCTCCAGCCGCCGCAAAGGGCGGCGCCAACATGAGTGGAACCTCCGCTGATCGCACCCTGCGCCCTGCGGCCATAAACTCAAAATCCTCAAGGTCATACTCTACCGCAGTGTTCGCCGCAAAGTTGAGCGTGATCGCACCCACCGTGGTCGTTGTCGCCGCCGCAATCATTCGCGACTCAGGCAGCTCAACCCCATCATTCATGTACCGATACACCGTAAGCGGCGCAGCGAAGCGAGCCACGCGATCGGCGCCAACGGCCGGAAGAGGCCAATACGCGCTCACGTGGTCGGGCCTGCCGTGAACCTGCACTGTGTACGCATCCGCCTGCAAAAACACGCCCACTCCGACGGTAAAGCGTCCTTGCGCGTCCGTCTCTGCGGCAAAACAACTGGTCCCACAGACCGTGATTCCCTTGCGAGCAAAAGGCATCCCACCCTCTGCAAGCGCTTGTCCCGTCACGGTCAAAAGACACTGACTCCCTGCGGCAAGCACGTCAGTGTCTGCCGGC
>JANNCG010000817.1:0-2897 GCA_031386385.1 Myxococcales bacterium | reverse complement strand
CAAGGGAAAGCGATTTCGCGATGAGGTGCTTGAGCTGCGACTGCATGGCGCGACTGTCGCAGATGTCCTTGCGATGAACGCGCTTGAGGTTTGTGCGCTGTTTCCAAAGCTTGAAGCGGTTCAACGCGCTCTCAAGACCGTGATCGAGGTGGGCATCGGGTATGTCTCGCTCGGACAGCCGCTTTCAAACTTGAGTGGAGGCGAGGCACAAAGGTTAAAGCTCGCGCGCGCTCTGGCTGAAACTGGTCCGGGGAGCTTGGTGATTCTTGACGAGCCGACCGCTGGGCTTCATCCGCAGGATCTCACTCCAATCCTCAATACGATCAACGCGATGGTCGATCGAGGGGTAACAGTGATCGCTATCGAGCACGATCCACTCGTTATTTCACAGGCCGATTGGGTTATCGACGTGGGTCCTGAAGCCGCAGAGGACGGTGGTCTTCTCGTTGGCGAAGGGACTCCTGAGGCGCTGGCTCAACATTCTGAAGCTCGTATCGCCCCGTTTCTACGAGAGGCGCTTGCAAACGCCGCGGCAGTTCGTGTGAGTGACTATCAATCGCGTCGGTATGCCGATAGCGCCGAGCTGCACAGTGTGGTGATCGAGGGCGCGCGCGAGCATAACCTGAGGATTGATCGGCTAGAGATTCCGCGGGGCAAACTCGTGGCGTTTACGGGCCCTTCTGGATCGGGAAAGAGTTCGCTCGCGTTTGATGTTGTCTACGCCGAAGGGCAGAGGCGATTTCTTGAAACGCTCTCGCCGTACGCGAGGCAGTATTTGCCCTCGCTCGGGCGCGCGGATGTCGAGCGAGTGATTGGTATTCCGCCGGCCATTTCGCTAGAGCAACGGACTGCGCGCGCGGGTGCAATGAGCACGGTCGCGACCGTCACGGAGGTCGCACACTATTTGCGCCTGTTGTTCGCGCGCATCGGAACTGCTCACTGCCCAACCTGCGAGCTCCCCATCACTGCGCAGACCGAACAGGTCTTGCTCGAGCAACTGTTAGCGGAGAAGCGAAAGCTCGTTCGTCTCTGGGCGCCCGTGGTGAAAGAGCGCAAAACCGACCGAAACGCTGTGCTTTCTCGGGCAAAAGCTGCGGGAGTGGCCAGCGTAAAAGTTGACGGAACTGTTTATTCTGTCGACTCACTTCCTGTAATCGCGAAGAGCAAAACGCACACCGTGCTTTTTGATCTCGGCGTTTTTCTGCTCACCGACGGCGATGCCCTCGCGAAGATGCAGCGTGCAACAACCCTCGGGCAGGGCGAGCTGGTGCTTGAGATCCTGAGCAAAAATAAGAGCGTAACGGACGAGCTTCGATTGCACACCCGTCGCACTTGCCCCAAGTGTCATCGGGGAATTCCTGAGCTTGATCCGCGACATTTTTCGTTTAACACGCCCCAAGGGCGCTGCGAAAAGTGTGAAGGATCAGGCGTTGATGACGCAGAAAAAACCTGTAAGTTATGCGCCGGAACGAGACTTTCATCCATCGCCCGCGCAGTGAGATTGCACACTTACCGATATGCGGAGCTTGGCGCCAAGAGCGCGCCGGAGCTTCGTGACGCGCTCAAAGAACTGCGCCTCAGCGAGCGAGAGGCGTTGATCTCCCGCGCACCGATCTCAGAGCTTGAGTCGCGGCTGCGAACGATCGACGAACTTGGCTTGGGATATCTCACACTTAATCGACAAGCCTCCACGCTCAGCGGAGGAGAGATGCAGCGGTTGCGTCTCGCTGCGCAGATCGGTGCTGGGCTGACCGGTGTGCTTTATGTTCTCGACGAACCGACCATTGGACTTCACGGAAGTGACACGCATCGATTGTTGCGCGCGATGCGAAAGCTCGTTGAGCGCGGGGCGAGTGTGTTTGTTGTTGAGCATGATTCTGCGGTGATTCGAGCGTCCGAATGGATGATCGATCTCGGGCCAGGCGGGGGCACGAACGGCGGCATAGTGGTCGCATCAGGTCCAACGGAGCGGGTTTTACAGAGCCCTCATTCTCCCACCGCGCTGGCCATTGGACGAGAAAAAGACATCCTCACGTCTCGGCGTGTCGTGAGGGCTAACGATCCGTCGTTGACACTCTCAAATGTCACCGCACACAACCTGCGCGGGATAGATGTGTCGATCCCGTTGGGGCGATTGGTCGCCATTGCTGGCGTCTCGGGCTCCGGAAAGAGCACGCTAGTGAACAAGGTTCTGTTTCCCGCTTTGTGCCGGGAACTGGGGTTGAAAGAAGAGGCTCCGCTCGCTTTTGGCGCGATCGAGTTCGCGAAGGATAGCCTGCGAACTGTCAAGCGAATCGATCAGACGCCGCTTGGACGGACACCTCGGAGTGTACCTGCGACGTACGTTGGATTTTGGGACGAGCTTCGCAAATTATTTGCGGGGACAACCATGGCACGCGCACGTGGCTGGACAGCCTCCCGTTTTTCGTTCAACACCAGCCCCGAAAAGGGCGGCGGCCGTTGTGATGAGTGTGATGGCGCTGGAGTGAAGAGCGTCGAGATGAGTTTTCTCCCAGACGTAAACGTCCCATGCGAGGTGTGTGGGGGGCTTCGATTCTCTCGTGAAACGTGCGAAGTCCTGCTGCACGGTATTGACGCAGGCTCGATATTAAAGCTCACGGTGACGGACGCTTTGACTGTATTTGCGCAGGTCGAATCAGTCCTGCGTCCGTTGAATATTCTGGCTGAGTTGGGGCTGGGATATCTCACACTAGGTCAGGGTTCGCACACTTTGTCGGGCGGTGAAGCGCAAAGAGTGAAGCTGGCCTCTGAGCTGCAATCTCGGGGAGGCAAGACGCTGTATGTCTTAGACGAGCCCACAACGGGCCTGCACCTCTCGGACGTGAACAAGCTTCTGACGGTCTTGCAAAAACTCGTTAACCGCGGCGACTCGGTGG
>JANNCG010001374.1:0-1726 GCA_031386385.1 Myxococcales bacterium | reverse complement strand
TCTCCCACCAACCCCGAGGAATGACAATGACGAGGGGATTTCCTGAGCGCTCTGCGCGAGGGCTCATGCGCCGCTGTCTTGCTGCGGCGCGGGTTGCGCTGGGGCCGCGCTTCATAAATTCCACTAAAATTCGAAGCTTCGAGCCGTTCGCGACGGACCCAGAGGGCACTTACCACCACCGAGAAAACACGCTATGGTCCCCGTTCTCGAACCATGCGATCCAAGCGTAAATTTTCACAGTCGTTCTTTTTGCTCTCCACCGTGACCGGCCTCGTTGGTTGCCCCAGTCCTACGCCTCCCATGGACGCGCAGGTGGACGCGAGCACCACGGACATCGTCGGCAACAGTGACATCCCGAACGTCCCCGACGTGAGCACTTCGGATGTGATCCCCGACGCGGCCGCACCGACGACCATCGCAGAGCTACCCATCGCAACGACCGAGCGAATCATGGGACTTGATGGGCCTGTTGATGTCGTGATCGATCGTCAGGGTTGGCCGCACATCTACTCAAACTCCGTGCGCGATGTCGCCTACGTCGAAGGTTTTTTGTGCGCGCGTGACCGCATGCCACAAATGGAAATGCTTCGTCGGTTGTCGTCTGGAACTCTGGCTGAAAAATTTGGTGCGCTCGCGCCAGAGTTGATCGAGCGAGACATGTCGATGCGCGTGGTGGGCTTGAGGCGCGCCGCCGAGAGAATGTGGGCGGCGGTTCCGATGGCGTCACGGTCACGAACGATCCTTGAGGGCTACGCAGCGGGGGTTAATCGTTGGCTTGAGCTCATTCGCAACTCAGAGCGCACAACCCCGTCAGGGACCGAGCTGGTGATTGATGGAACGACGCCTGCCTGGACACCCGTCGACTCGCTGACCATCGCGCGGTTTCAGTCGTTTTCGCTCTCGTACGACGCCGACGATGACGTGAATCGCTCTGAGCTGCGCGACAACGCCATACGGACATTTGACCAAGCGGACCCGATGATGCAGCCCGAACGACGCAGACGAGCTGGATTTTTGCTGGATTTTTTGCGATTTGCTCCCTCGTCGCCTGAGGCCACGGTGCCAAACTTTTTGGCCGGGTTGCCCATGATGCAGGTGTTTCGTCCAGACACCGCGGCGCCGACGTTGGGCCGTCAGGTGTACCAAGACGTGCAAGGATTTTTGCGCAACGCAACGGCAGCAGCGCAGTTTTTGGGAGACGAAACACGCGGTAGCAACAACTGGGTTTTGCACGGTTCGGCCACCGCGAACGGACGACCCATTCTCTCAAACGATCCACACTTGTCCCTCACCTCACCCGCAGTTTGGTGGGGCGTGCACTTGACGGTTCGAACGGGTCCTGATGCGGTAGACGTAGCGGGGACTTCGTTTCCGGGGATCCCTTGGATTGTGATTGGGTTTAACCGCAAGGTCGCGTGGGGAGTGACGACGGCGGGATATGACGTGACCGACACTTGGGCCGAGACCATCGTGCGCTGTGCTGGTGGCATGGGCGACTGCGTGCAGTACGACGGCCGTGAGGTCCCGATTCAAACGCTCACCGAGAACATCCCGAATGGCACCGGAGGCACCTACATGGCTCGCTTCGAAGTGGTGCCTCATCACGGGATCATCCTCCCAACCATTCGCAACAACATGATCGTGCCTCGCGTAGGAAACACCGCTATTTCAATGCGCTGGACTGGCAACGAGCCCACCACCGAGCTTGAGTGCTTCTTGGATCTTT
>JANNCG010000800.1:0-3224 GCA_031386385.1 Myxococcales bacterium | reverse complement strand
CGACGTCATCGTCCGCAACTAGAATGGTAAGTGGGTGCTTGCTCGTCATAGTGATACCGAAATCTCCGAATGGTTGTTAACCATCACTCGCGAGTGTACTGACTGTCAACCCAGGAGTGGTGTCATTTGCGCGAAGCAGAGATCAAAGCGCCCCAACATCGCGCAGCCGGATCCAGCCTTGGGTCCCCGTGAGGGACTGAATTCGCACGAAGGTTCCCGTGCGATCGATCACGGCAAAACGCTCGCCTTCGCGAACTACCTCACCGGCGATCGCGTCCTCTGACGGCTGGGCTAACAGCCGTACGCCATCTCGCTTGACGATCCCGGACGGTGTCGCTTGGGTCTGTGCCGCGAGAACGGACCAAACAAATACCGTCGAAAATCCAGCGAGAACCATCACGCACACTGCGGCAATTCTAAGCGCCTCAGTCCGCCGCTTTCGAAAGACCCAAATGCCCAAAAACAACACCAACTGAGCCATCAGAGCGAGCGCCACCGCAGTGTCTGCGGGCATCGTTTCACCCAGGGTTTCACGCCACGGAAGGGACTGCTCTGCAACAGCTCTGCCCGTGCGCTCAGCGTCTCTGTGCGCCAACCGCAGACGAGCAGCTCGCAGATTGTGTTGCGCATCCGATCGCAACCACTCGCGACGACTCACCAACTCAAAACACCAAATCGCCTCACCGTACCGCTCAGCGTTTGCGTACGCTGTCCCAAGATCATAACGAATATCGCTGTCGTCGACCCCCACAGCCACGAGCTCCTCGAGTGCGCGTGCAGCGGTGTTCCAGTCGCCAGCGCTCGCTGCTGTCCGTGATCGAGCCAACAACTCTTGCGTCGTGAGGGCATCAGCAGACCCCGCAGCTAACCACGTAGCTGCACAGACGATGGCCAAAGGAGCAGTCAATAGACGCTTCATCCGGAGGCCCCTTCCACCGCATGAATCGCAGATTCTACGAGGGCGAGCGTCGCGGATGCATCTCCGGTGCCCGCAAATCGCACAGCGCTCAACGCCTCACGAGCGGCCACAATAGCCGATTGAACCTCTTGGTTTTCTTCGTCGTTCTGCACAGACTCACTGATGGCTGACTCGAGCGCTTTAGATGCAATCGCACACGCCCCTTTTGAATCTTGAGCTAGCAGCGCGCGAGCTTGTGCCATCAACGCCCCGGGATCTCGCTTGAGCGCCTCTTGTTGCTCCACGCGACGACCCGAAAGCAAACGTCGCAGTTGAAGTCCCAGCCAGGTAAGCGAAAGTAGCATTGAGGGCGCCAGCGCAAAACCGAGTGCTCTATTTGCTGAAAAAAACCAGGTAGAATAGCTTCGCATCGAAGGCCGATCGCTCAACCTACGCAGGACCATCGCGGGGTCTTGCTGCTCGGGGCGCTGCGCCTCGCGCTGAACCGCCTCGCCCGTAGCGCGCACAACAGGAGCCACAACCGAGGCAACGCCATAGCGTTCGGTGCTCGGATCAAAGTATGGCATGCGAAGCTCGCCGATCGCGATCGACCCTTCCCTCTCAGGGACGACTAAGATCTCGGTCACACGCACTGATTCAACGCGGCCATCGGGCAATGGATGCAGCTCCGTCCGACCATCGGTGGTGCGAACACGGGCACCGTCAACGTGTAGATCCAATAGCAACCGCGCGGCAGAGAGGGAGCCATCGCTTCGGGCACGAACTGAAATCGTCGCTGTTTCTCCAGTCGAACAGGACTCCCGATCGATCGTCGCCTCCAGCGCCACCGGGCCAATGGTCCCCGGGACATACCCCTCAGGTCGACCCGCCACTGGCGGCTCCATCACGATAACTTCAACTGGCGGAGTCCGTGATTCAACACGCTGCATTGAGCGAAACATTCCCCCACTCATCACCTGCACCGCACCCGCAACGGCACCAAATGAGAGAGTCCCAGTTTGCGTGGGAAAAAGCAGCACCTTTCGCGTTAGACCGATCGCCATAAAGCGCCCGCTGACCGACTGCGAAAACCAGCGTTGCGCACACTCTCGCGAGGGAGCAAACGCCACCTCGTTCCAAAATCCCGGAAACGTCGGCTCGGTAGTGAGCTCACATCCGGTATCGTTTGACGCCGAGTACACCCACAATCGATAGGTTATTTGCTGCCCCAAATACACCCGTGAGCGATCGACCCCGACGCGATAAAATCCCGCTTGATCGAAGTATGCGCCCGTGAGATCCCCCGCAGGCGGCGCATCTGGATCGACTGGGATATTTTGTGCAGCAGCGTCAATCTTGGGATCCTCTCCCGCATCGCCCGGATCGCCCACGATTAGCGTCACAGGCGCCGCTTGCGCAATCACACGATTGGTTCGCGGATCAATCGCCCGTCCACCAGTGATCACATACCGGCCAGGTCGGGTCGCTCTCACAAGATACTCGCTCGCGGTATCGACAGAAAAACCAATGCCCGCGCCCCACATAGTTGGGATCTGCGGCGGTGCCGGATCGGACATCAGCTCAAGCGAACCAAAATTAAGCGGCATGACTTGAACGCCGCCCTGGTCACGCAAGCGAACACTGTACCGGATGTTCACCGGCTCCCCGACCTGTGCGCGTGTGGGCTCAATCTCGACGGTCAATTCAACAGTCGCGTGTGCGCGCGAAGATGCCATCATTACCGTGACAATTGCCGCCGCAGACATCATCCATTTGCCGCTAAATTTGCAGCAATTGGTCATCGGTCATCGTCCGATTCTCGTGGCACAAACCCACGACGTCGCATCAACTCTTGCTGCAGACTCCGCGAGGTGCGTTCGAGCTGATCCAGCGGGGCCATAGTCCGCGGAGCGCTTGCGTCCGGATCGCTCGGCGGCGGCCCAGCATCCTCCGATTGCGGTGGAGATCCCGCATCGTTGCTGCTCTGGCCGCCATCGGGATCACTTCGTGCGTCGCCGCTCGTTCCGCCATCGCTGGGCCCTTGACCCCCTTCACCGCTTGCGTCGCGAGGGTCGTTGTTTCCGCCCTCATCGCTGGCATCACGCGGTGGAGGAGAGCCATCATTTTGGTTGTCCGAAGCGTCATTGCCCGCATCGGGCGGAGGCGTGCGATCAAGCTCTTTCAAGCGTCGCGCGAGCTCAAGGTTCCACGCGGGCTCAAGCCAACCGGGTCGCAATCGAAGCGCTTCTTTGTAAGAATCAATTGCGCTGTCCCATTGGCGCGTTGAGAAAAACGTATTCGCTAGATCGTACATCGCACGAGCACG
>JANNCG010000785.1:0-3838 GCA_031386385.1 Myxococcales bacterium | reverse complement strand
GGGTCGTCACGCCGGCGCGGCCACAGGCCACGATCACACCGGCCACAACTCCAGCCGCGACAGCAGTCGTTGACGCAACGGCCAACACGCCTACCGCAGACGCCTCTGTCGCCGGCACTCCGGTTGCACCCGCAACTACTGCGACAACACCCGCTGCAACGCCCACTGCAACGCCCACTGCAACGCCCACTGCAACTCCCACTCAGTCGACGCAAACTGCTGCAAATATCGCGACGGATCCATCCGCCGTCGCGGCACCGAGCTCGACGCCCAGCGCAGTGCCGTTGGCTCAACCAACGACATCGTCAGCGATTTCTCCGACCTGGTCAACGCAAGCGAGTGCGCCTGCGCCTGCCGACGATGAGGGGCCGCTCTCGTTTTTGCGACTGCGCGTTGGACCAGAGCTTGGCTTCAACATCCATCCCGTCGAGTCCATGCGCATGTACTCGCGAAGTATGTTGGCGGCGTCCTACGGACTCTGGGTGTCTTATGATCTACAGAAGGCCACGTCCGCGGTGCAGGTTGCCGCAGAAATCGGCTACCGATACGAAGCCATGAGCGCTAGCTATGCCAGTATTTTTACTGCTCAAATGCAAAGCCACTACCCCTATGCCGGGGCGACGGTTCGCTATGCGGTCCGTGATTGGTTTATGCCCTACACCCGTGCGACGGTGGGAGCGACGATTGGTCTGGTGCAGGTCTCGGGATCACAGAGCGCAACGCTTAACGCGACCTCGCCGAGTGTTGGCGGGACGCTCGGGCTTGGAGCCCTCTTTCAAGGACGGGTGGGGCGAGTCGTTGGTCTGTTTGCGCTGCTTGAAGGTGGTGGGATGGCTTTCAGCAACGCGAAGGTCACCTTGCGCGAAGATCCGCCAGCGGATCCAGATGTCGCAGCGGAGCGAATTCGTACGGTTCCGGTGCAAACGGGGGACACAAATGTGTCCGGAGCGTATGTGCGCGTTGCGTTTGGGTTGAGCCTTTAGGGGGCGAAAAACCGGTCATTGGTGTTAGGCTTTTCGCCCCAATGACCGAACCCACGATTTTTCGTTTCAACGCCGAACGGCGAGACATCGTTGATGAGGTAGTCACGCGTGTACTCGCTGAGAGCAAAGATCCGCTCTTGCTGCTCAACGACGCGGCCTACCACGAGATCAAACGCTTAGAGCAACACCCCGGAGACGAGCGCGACCAATTGACCATGTTTCGCACCTTGGCCAAGGGCCTCGGTCGCATGGGCGACGGAGAGCGCCAGGGCAAGCTCGAGCAGTTAGCGCGTTTTTATGCCTGGGATATTGCAGGTAATTTTAATCCTAGAGTCTATCGATTTGCCTCCAGAATCCTGCCAGGTCTCGTCGGTGGTTTGCTCTCTCCGCTTCAGACTCTCGCGGGTGGTGGCGCAGAGGCGGCGCTTCGCGAGCACTTGGTGACGCAGGGGCCAGTGGGTGACATCGCCCGGTTGGCACAGATTGGGACTGTGATTTTTGTTCCCACGCATTTGTCTAACTTTGACTCTGTGGTGTTCGGCTATGGGATTGAGCGCGAAGGGCTGCCTCCGGCAACCTACGGCGCCGGAAAAAACTTGTTCAGCAACCCACTCCTCTCGTTTTTTATGCACAACCTTGGTGCGTATCGAGTGGACCGCCGGATTCGTCACCAGCTGTACAAAAACGTGCTCAAAGCCTACTCGTGTGTGCTGATTGAGCGGGGATATCACTCGCTGTTTTTTCCGGGCGGGACTCGCTCACGATCGGGTGGAGTGGAAGAAAAATTGAAGCTCGGTCTGGCTGGGACGGGCTTAGAGGCGATGATTCGCAGCGCAAAACGAGGGCGGCCGCAGAAGGTGTTCTTTGTTCCTGCGACGATTAACTATCAACTTACGCTCGAAGCACGAACGCTGATGGATGACTGGCTCGCGGAGCAGGGCCGAGCGAGGTACATCATTCAAGATGACGAGAGCACGCAGGTCGCACGCGTGTTGACCCTCGTCCGAAAACTGCTCCTGACCGAAGGCTCCATTGTGCTTCGCTTCAGTGATCCGCTCGACCCTCTGGGCAATCGTGTCACAGAAGACGGAAGATCCATTGATCGTCGAGGCCGCACCGTCGATCCGCTCAGCTACGTGACCCGAGATGGAAACATCGTGCTCGATTCGGCGCGAGACGCAGAGTACACACGCGAGCTCGGTGAGTCTATTTGCGAGGCGTTCAAGCGCGACACCGTGTTGATGAGCACGCACCTGGTCGCCGCGGCGGCGTTTGAGAAGCTTCGACAAGCACACCCCGGCGGAGATCTTTTTTCACTCGTCCGCCACCGTGATGAGGTCTACGTCGCAAGGCAAGAGCTGTCGCGCGCTGTGGGCGAGCTGCGAGACAACGCCGCTGAACTCGAAGACCGCGGCGAGGTCGCGCTCGGACCGGGGATCCGTCGTCGAGGGGCCACTGAGCTGCTCGATGAAGCCATCCGCGCGTGGAGTGGGTATCACTCAATGCCAGTACTCACTGCACAAGGTGAAGGTTATGTGATCTCAGACACAAAACTATTGCTCTACTACCAAAACCGCCTGGCGGTCTCAGGGCTAGGTTATCGCCCAACTTCTGGTGCGCTTGCCACGGCAAGTGGCGGAGCCTCGCGCTCAACGGTGTCACAATGAGTGGAAAAACAGTAGGAATTCTCGGCGGTGGCCCGTGGGGGTTTGCCCTCGCTCGCGCCGCTCTCAACGCCGGCAACCGAGCGGTTGTGTGCACCCGACGTGATGGACCCGAGCGACCAGAGGGCGTTGAAGTGACGTCCGAGGTCTCTGTCTTAGGATCTCGCGCGACGCTCATTTTACTGGCTGTTCCGTCGGCGGTGGCAAGACCCGTGGCGACGACCCTTGGAGATGTCGTGACGGGCGCGCACTACGTTGTGCACGCAGTTCGAGGGTTGTCCACCGATGGTCTTATGCCTGTTTCTACGGTCATCCGGCACGAGACACCCGTGCGCCGGGTGGGCGTGCTTGCCGGCCCAGTTTTAGCAGCAGATTTACTCGCAGATCGTCCATGTGTGATGGCGGTTGCCTCACATTTTCCTGAGGTGATTGACGCGCTCAAGAGTGGGCTATCATCACCGTCGCTTAGACTCAGCGTCAGCGACGATTTAATCGGCACCGAGTGGGCAAGCGCGCTGGTTGGAGCCCTTCTCCTTGGGGTTGGCTATGCGAGAGGCGTCGGGATTCGCGAGCCCCTTCTCGCGGGCTTGCTGGTGCGTGCGCTTCGTGAAGCGTCGCTCATCGGTGTTGCCGCAGGTGCGCTAGAACGCTCGTTTTATGGTCTCGCGGGCATCGGCGATCTGATGGCTGCGATGGCGCAACAAGACGCCCGACCAGAAGTTCAGTTTGGGTTTCGCCTAGCCAAAGGTGAGCGAGCGTCTGAAGCCGCTCTCGCGATGGGCGTTCGCATTGAGGCCATTGAGCTTGTCCCGCGTGTGTGTGCGTTTGCAAAAAGCCGTGGTATCGCAACGCCGGTATTTGATGCGCTCTCAAAACTGCTATCGAACTCCATCGACATCGCTCAGGTGATGTCTGACTTGATGCGCTAGGCTCGCCTGCTCAATACGCGTAGCAGTCGTTTGCGCCGAGCGCGAGCAGTCGGTAGGTGTCCCCATCATGGCCACCACAACCTCCACTGAATCGACCGCCGATGTGCCACCAACTTGCATCGCAGCCAGCCATCGCGAAGGTGCGGGTGCTAACGTATCCCCCATCCGACAGAGCCCTGCGGCATTGGGAGGAGCACACCGGTCCCCAAAGCCGCAACGGCAGCGAGAAATACCAGCGGGAAAACTCCGCGCAAAGGCCCAT
>JANNCG010000765.1:0-4315 GCA_031386385.1 Myxococcales bacterium | reverse complement strand
TACACATCGCGAGAAACCGGGCTTCGAGCGATTCGTTCCACAGAAAGTTCGGCGTGCCGTCTTTGTAGAGTGAGCGCAGTTGTGCATAATATGGAGCGCGCTCGATCGCGTCAAGCACCGCATCTGTGACCACGGAGAAGTCTAACCGCAGCGCGCAGAGAGCAGGCGCCTTGGCATGGATCAATGCAAAGGGCAGCAGTCGCTCTTCGTCCGTGGTTTGCTCGCTCGAAGAACCCACCGCGAGACAGCGCAACTGGCTTAAATTAGCCTGATGCATCGCGTGCCAAAAAGACGCCTGCGCATCGCGAACACTGAGCGTTTCGAGGCACAAATGACCGATTGCGCGTGCAACGTCGCCATCCGCTTCGCGACGGACCAGGGTGAGATGCTTGATCGCCAACGACTGTTGCCCGCCGGGGGCAAAGTTGGCCCGAAGAGCTTCGGCGAGCCGACCTCCCAGTGCGACATCAAGTGTGAGCGATTCAAGCGGCGGAAGTGGATGGTGTTGGAGCATTTTCAGCACAGCTTCGGGCGAGTCGGGCACGGTGGGGATGGCGGTTCCGTCGCGCCAGTAGTTCCACGATAGTGATCCTATGGAGACCTCGAGCGCACGCAGCTTCGGTGAATTCGCAAGCCAGCGTGGAAGGACCGGACAAAGCTCCACGCGCTGCCGCTCCAGAGCGAGACTCTCAAGCACGGGCCACGTGGCTTCACTCAGCAACTGGAGCGATGGTGCATCGGCGATGGCTTCAGTCGCACTGAACGATCGCAACGTGCGCGCGTGCTGGCTTACAAAAGCGTTCACAGAAGCCTCGCCAAACTCGACGCGACCAAGAAGATCGCCAAGGATCATCCCCCGAACGTGAACACGTGGTGCCTCGAGCAAGAGGGCCAACTCGCTGTCTCGTGCAAAGCCTTTGATGCGCAAGGTTTCAAGCTCCCACGCGGCACCGTTGAGCGCGTCCCAGAGAAGGCGCGGCAAGCCCGACCCCTCCACGCGGACGTGGCGCATGGAGGGGAGTGACATGCGGTCCACGAGCATGCGAGCTTCGTCCCCAGAGAGCCTATCGGCATCGGTGACTCGACGAGCTGCGGTGTCGCTAAAATACACCGCGATCGTAAAGTGCGTGAGCTTCGGCATGCTCTCTTGACTGAGCGCCGCGAGATGCAAGAGGGCTTTGCTGAGTTGCGACTCGGTGCGAGCACCAAAGAAAAAATGGCGAACCAATGCAGTGGCTTTGGGTGGATGCTTTTTGCTCAACCACGCCGTGGGCCACTTCCGCAGTTCGTCAGGCCAACTCCGCAACAGCTGCTCCATCAACGGCAACCACAGCTCTGCGCACTTCTCCAGTCGCGGTTGCGCCAGGAGCGTGCAGAGATCATCCCAAGCTTGATGTCTGTTTGCTTTCGCAGCGAGAGAGCGGAGCGTGGCTTGATCGTGGGGGTCAAAAACCGGTTGTCTCGTGGCCATCGAGCGGGGAGAGTGCCACAACGATTCGTCGAGCACGCGATCAAACCGATCTTCACGCGACCCAGTGCCACGCGTGACAAATTGTGAGCCATCAGCGTGGCAGAACTTAAGATTTCAGGCGACCGTATCCAATGCCAGGGATCAGCACACTCTTGCAGCCCATTCGGGCGACACGAGTGCCGTCCACCAGAGGTAGCGGGAGATTTTAGCGCTGAATCTGAACGAGGTTCACCCCGCGCGGAGGACAAGACATCCGCGCAGGTGCCTTCGCGAAGCGCTCAGGGCCCCATCGTCATTGGCATTCCTCTGGGGTCGTGGGAGGTGCTGTGTGTGTAGCAAAAGTGTGAGTTTGAAGCGGAGTCGCTCGGACCCATTCGCAGGTGAGGTTCGGTTGATCGACTGAACGTTTTGGCATCTCGCCAGCATCTCGCACGAACCCTGTCGTTGGCAGAAACTAAAGCGCACCGACGAGCAGCGCGGCAGAATCTTTGGGGCGAAGAGAGCTCGACCTGCGGTCTAGAGCGCTCTAGAAACGCGTCAAACGCAGCGCGTCAATCCTGCAAATCACGGGCTCAATCGCTTTGCGAGCGCCGCTAGCTGCTGCTGGAGCGTGTCGATTTGTCGGTGCAGTTTCTTGCGCTCGGTCTTGGGCAACTCTTGCGCGGCCGTCTCAAGTTTCGCCTGAAACCCCCCGGCCATCAGGCGCTCGTGTATCCCCTGTAGCCACTGCTGCACCTGCCCCACGCGCACGCGAATCTCCGTGGGCTCTCCCTGGGTCTCAAGCGAGTTGCGCACGTACTCGCGCGTGGCGCGCCAGGTGAGCTTGGCCGCCAGCACGTGGTGCGCACCCTTGCGCATTTGCTCGTCCGTTTTGAGCCGCAGCAAGAGCTGTTTGCGCCCCATATCTAGGGCCCTCCACGAGTCATCATTCAGGCGCTTGTCGTACGCCGCTGTGAGCAGACACACCGCGAGCATGGGCTCGTTGAGCCGCAAAGTGGGCCCACCCGCACGAGCCACGAGATGTCGCCAAACGGGGTGCTCGCGACGGGCCTCGATGACCTTGCTTGAGTTGCTGTCGAAGAGGTTCACAAAGAGCCATGAGCCGTAGTCGCGGAGGACGTCTTCCATCCCGTCGCGGGCAGCTTCGCCACGACGCAGCGCCTCGGCCAAGAGCTTCTGATCTAGCGAATTAAGCGGCGGAACCGAACCCTCTGCCGATCCCGCTGCGACTTCAGCGGTGACCACGCGGGCCGGTTGTGCCACACGAGCTGTCGTCTTCGTCAAAGCTGACCCCGCACGTGTTGCATCGCTTTTTTGCGGCCGCTTCGAGGGCGTGGGTGGTGCGGAGCGTTTGGGTTTGGCTTTTTTGGATTTCATCGTCGTGGCCGGGATTGAAGCAAATCTTCGCACGAGTTGGAAGTGTCGTCGGTTTGTCCCCAGCGGCTTTGAGCGTGAGTTCGTGTCGGACGGAGCCGAGTACGTCGCGAAGCGGTTCTGCGAGCTGAAGACACCCGGACAGACACTGCAGCCCAACGCGCGCTGCTCGAAGCGTGAGTGGCACCGTCAAGGTTTTTTGCGAAGGGCATCAGCCTCGGTGCCTCGCCGATCGCATGCAGCCAACCCCTGCTCGGGTCGTGTCTTCAGGACTGCTAGTAAAGAGCCTGAATCTTCAGCGCAGCAGCGCCATCGATCACGAGCCCGAGGGCGAACAGCCGGGATCTGGTCGCAAAAAATTCACCCATCACGGCGTGCGTGAGTGTCTTCTCCCGAGCTGCACCAGCGGCCCGCAGCGGTTTATGGTTGTGCGGCGGGCCTGTTCTTATTTCTACGGATTTCAATCTCAATTTGCTCCGCAAGGACATCAAACTGCGGCGCGTCGCCGTGCGTTTTAGCGAGCGTCAAGTACATCGTAGCGCCGGACGTGTCCCGCTTCTCCAAACACGCAACGGCCTTGTCGTACAATGGCACCGCCGCGGCTGGGAGGGGGTACTTATCGTCGTTCACCGCGGTCTCTTCGCCATAGTACATCTCGTCCGGCTGCAAGCGCAGTTCGCCCCGAAGCAGCGCGAGCTCATACCGAGCGCGAAGAACGGGATGCGTCAAGACGCGATACGCTTCGGTCCCGCGTTTGAAGATGCGGAGCGCTTGCGCACGTCTCGTGGGATCATCAGCCCACTCATCGGGATGATACTTCAGCGCGAATTCGTGAAACCCCTCACGATTGTGGTCTTCTGGCGCGTCGCGGGCGATGCCCAGAAGCGAGAAATAATCCAGGCAATCAAGTGAGTTAAAGGTGCGCTGTAGGTCGTCGATTTGCTCACTTGTTGCCATAGAAATTTCTCTCACGCAGTGGGTGATTGCACCTGCCCGGTGGGATCGTGAGCCCTATGCCGTGTGTTTGTCTTTCGGCGGAGATGTCATCCACTCGCGCATCGCTTGCTCGCCAGCGCGATCAACGTGAACCTTGTCGTCAACAGACTTTACCCAGCTCAGGGGAATGTAGTGATGTTGGCCCTTTGCATCTTTCTTGAGCTTGATGGTGTCGGTCCCTTCCATGTGGTCGACGATTGCGAACTGTCCGTTATTTGAACAGACGACGGGAGAATTTGGTTTGATCTGATTGGCGTTGGTCATGATCGACATCACTGCACGTCGTGTGCCGGCTTGTTTAGCGTTCAGATTTGCACGACAAAAGGTGAGAAATGGCTGGATGTAAATGCACGTTCAGCACGCCGTCGGTCCCTTGAGCAACACTTCAGGCGCACTGCTGTGTCCATCAACATGGATGAGCGTTGCGATCAAATTGGGACAGGGTTGCGCGGCGGCCGAGAAGAAATAGCGTCG
>JANNCG010000684.1:0-15638 GCA_031386385.1 Myxococcales bacterium | reverse complement strand
CGTTTGTCCAGCAATAGTCGATCGAACAGTATTTTTGCTGTATTTTTCTCGTTGTGCAGTGCAACAATTCTCGCCCAGGCACAGCAGGCTGAGCCAACTGCGGCGGCACCCCCGCCGATCCCAACAACAGCAGAAGGGCCACTGCCAACAGCAACTGAACCGCCAACGCCAGCGCCAACGCTTACCGAACCTCCACGCTCTCCCGCGGTTTCGAGTGCGACAGCTGCCGCAAGTAGCTCTCCCGGTGGCGCAGAGGAGCGCGCGCGACAAGTCGAACCCTACCGAGATGCACCCGGAGTCACTCCCGTGGAAGACCCTGTACGCGCTACGAGCGGACATCGCTACACCAGCGCCCGTTTTGAGGGGTTCTATCGTGTCCGTGGCGACCTGGGATACAACTGGGACCTCAACCGGGGGCCGCTCCCCAATGGCACTCCGGTCTGGCCCGTCGCATACATTGATGCGGGCGCGTCGCGCTTGCAGACCAATGCGGATATGCGGTTGAGACTCGACGGCGAGGTGAGCGTTGGATATGGTGTTTCGTTTCACACCCGCTTGCACGTGTTGGATAACCTTCGACTGGGCAGCACACCGGACAGCGATTTTGTGGGAGCGACTTTTACGCAGCGATCGCCATCGAGCGCCATCGATGTGCGTCAGCTTTATGGAGAAGTTCTTCTTCCGTTTGGAATCCTGCGGGCTGGTCGCATGGGTGGCCTCGTCGATTGGGGCACCGGATTTTTTGTAAACGCTGGCAACAACCTGGACGACGATTTTGGCGACGTCGGCGATCGCGTCTCTTTCACCACGTCGCTGGGCGGGCTCCTTTGGACGGGCTTGTATGAGATCACCGCGAGCGGGCCGGGGTCTGAGCTGCTCGACTCGCGCGTGAAGCCGTCGTTTGATTTGGATCCCCGCGATGATGTTCGGACCGTCGCATTTTCTGTGGCGAAGTGGGACACACAGGACACTCGACGTCGGCTTCAAGTCGCCGATCGGACCCGAGTCAATTTTGGGCTTCTTGGGTCGTATCGCTGGCAGGATTATGATTTTGCACCCGGTGCGGCCCCCGCGATGCGCAACGCGATTCCTCGTGGGCTTGGGGTGATCGTGGCAGACGCCTGGCTGAGGGTGGATGCGTCTCGGTTCACCTTTGAGGCAGAGCTCGGGTTTGTTCGTCTTGATGTGAAAAACATCTCCCTTGATCCAACCGTTATGACCAATATTCCGATCACCGGAACACAGTTTGGGGCGGTGGTTCGTGCAGATTGGCGTGCTTCATCGCGATTTTTTTCGCGGCTCGAAGTGGGAGTCGCGAGTGGCGACAGCGCCCCGGGTTTTGGCTCACGCCCGGTCGGCATCATGCCGACACAGCCTGGTGACCTCGACGGTCCGCAGTTTGATTTGACCCGTCCTGTCCCAGACTCCACGATTGATAACTTTCGCTTTCATCCGAACTACCGCATCGATCTTTTGCTCTTTCGTCGCTTGATTGGCCTCGTGACGGACACTGTTTATTTTCGCCCCATGGTGCGCTGGCGGGTCGGCCCAATGGTCACGCTTGAGGGCGCAGTGATTGGGAGTCTCGCGTTGCTCGCTTCGAGCACCCCAGGCGGAGCCGCACCGCTCGGGGTAGAGACCAATATCGCGATGAACTACGAGCAAGAGTGGGGGTTCTTGGGACGCATCGAGTATGGACTCTTGGTTCCTTTGTCGGGCTTCGCTGACGCGGTTCGTGGCGTCTCAGCCTCACCCGCTCACGCGCTTCGTGCCACACTTGCTTACCGATTCTAAGATTGGCTTTTACAATGAATTCTCTGCATATTCGATCAAACAACGCGGCCTTGGTGATCCTTGCTATGCTCAACGGCTGCGTTCAAGGCGCCAACGAGCTCACTGACGCCGGCAACGTCTATGTCCCGCTTCCAGACGGTGGGACCTTTACGTGTAGAGGCAACAGCGACTCGGTGATAGACCGAGCGGAGCTGCAGTTTTTGCCCGGTGTCGAGGCGCGTTATCGCATCAATCCAGCCGGCGTTGGAGTGACCGTCAACGTGCAAGGAACGATGACCGGCGCGCTCAAGGTCTGGGATTTTTCGAACATGGACGGACCCCTTCAATCGGTCCGCCTCGACCCCCTCGCGATGCAATGGTTCGCCCCCATGTTTGCCGGCGCACAGTACACCGCGCGCATCGATCCGAGAACGCCAACGCTAGGAATATATCGTGCAACAGATAGTGCTCTTGAGCTGTTTGGTGCAGCGGGCGAGGCCGCTGCGAGTCGAACGATACTGAAGTACGACACACCGGTACCACTGTTGAGATTTCCTCTCGCGCTGAACAATCACTGGACCGCAGTGGCCACGGTGGTAGATGGAATGGTCGACGGCACGACCGTCGCCTCGCGTGACGAGTACGACATCACCGTAGACGCTCACGGCGAAGTTCGTCTGGGAATTCTCACGTTTCGTGACGCACTCCGCGTGCGAATTGAGACGGTTCAGCGGTTTCCCGTGGGACCAGCGCGCCGCAGTATTCAATATCTCTGGCTTGCTGAGTGCTACGGCGAGGTGGCGCGAGTGACTTCGAGGGATGGCGAAGTCGATCCAAACTTCACCATCGCTGCAGAGTTTAGACGCCTGGGACTTTGAGAGTGGTTTCTGCGCCGAGGCTCACTCGTCGCGCTGTACAACAACTGCACTCGCGTTACCGTAAAACCCAACACAGGTGACCAATATGCGTTTGGGCTCTGCTGGCCAAGCTGCTTCGTTGCGTGCCGCGGGGACAATCTGTTTCAACACGGCGTGCCCCATCGCGAGGCCGAATGCGCCGCCCGCTCCGAGCGTCTCGCCAAAGCTCTGCTTGGCATAAGCCAGAGGTACTTTTCGCGAGAAAACCTTCTCAATGGCCTGCGCCTCCGCGCGATCATAAGCGGGGTATCCATTTGCGCTTGAGACCACAACGTCGATTTGGTCTGCGGTGACTCCCGCGTCCTCAAGGGCGCTCTGGATCGCCCGCTCGATCGCTCGCACCGAGAGGTGCACAAGCATGACCTCACTCGGTGGCGGCTCAAAGCTTGTCCCAAATCCGGTGATCCGAATGCTCGCGTCAGCGCCACGCGAGCGCGCGAACTCTTCACGCTCTAGGACGATCATCGCAGAGCCCTCACCGAGGCGCATTCCCCTGGATTTTTGCAGGTTTCCTGGCGCCCAATCCTGCCCATCTGCGGCGAGGGCTTCGAGTCGCGCAAACGCTAAAAACAGCGCCTCGTGCATGGCCTCTGCGCCCCCGACAACGATGACGTCCGCACGATCCGAGGCTAAAAACGTCTCCGCGACCAAGATAGCGTCGAGGGCACCGCAGTTTCCATTGCAGACAGTGGCATTGAGCGCGCGAAGATCTTCCCAAATGGACACATATCCCAACGCCGCGTTGATCACAGTGTTTGGAAACTTCGCCGGATTCAAATATCGCGGGCTCTCTAGCAGCGCCACGCGATGCAGCTCCACCATGGACTCAAGCGAGCCATACGCAGTACTTGCGCAGACTCCGGCGCGCGGCCCTGAACCGTGCAGCCATTGCGTCTCTTTTCTGAGCCCCGCATCTTCAAGCGCCTGTCTCGCGCTCACCAAAAACATGCGGGTCAAGCGGTCAATGTTGCGCAATCCCTTGTCACCCAGAACCGGCGTTGGGTCAAAATCGTTCGCCTCGCAGACGAGACTGCCGGGCCATTTCAACGGATCAAAGAGCGTTGGCGAGGCGCAACGCGCAAATGTACGGTCGCGGATTGCGTCAACTAGCTGCCCATGACCGACTACCTGCTGAGAAACCGCCCCAATACCAGTGATGACCAGCGGGTTCATCGCGCCCCCGCGAGAGTCTGCAGACAGGGTGCTTCTGCCGGTATTTTTCCAGGCTTTGCGAAGATCACCGCTGCGTCGTAGCCTCCGAATGCAAGCGAGTTGTTGAGGACAATATCACTTTGCCCGCGTTGGGCACTGTTGGCTACAACGGCCAGGTCGCATTCGGGATCCGGCTGCTGATAGTTGAGCGTGGGCGGATACCAACCATCGCGAACGGTCTCAATACACGAGACGGCTTCGAGGGCGCTTGCGGCTCCCATGCAGTGACCAATCATGCTCTTGATCGAGCTGACCGGAACCCCCCTCCGTCCAAAGATTTGGTTGAGCGCCATCGCCTCAACCGCGTCGTTAGCTTTTGTCGCTGTTCCGTGCGCATTCACGAAATCGATCAACTCTGGCGTGAGTCCCGAGTTGCGAATTGCGCTGCGGACAGCGTGAAGCGTCCCTTCTCCCTCCGGATGCGGGCGAGTGATATGAAACGCATCGCACGCGATCCCCCATCCGCCAACCTCTGCCAACACAGCGGCGTTTCGACGAACTGCGTGCTCTTCAGACTCAAGCACAAAGAGCGCAGCGCCCTCTCCGACGATTAGTCCTTGTCGCTCGATGTCGAAGGGCTGACATTTTTCTGGAGCCACCGCTCCAAGGCGCACAAAGCCCGAAAACTGCACTTGACCGATAATCTCTGCCGCGCCTGTGACAACGACGTCTGCGCGACCGCGCCGTATCAAATCAGCGGCGAATCCAATCGCGTAGTTGCCAGCCGCGCACGCCGCGGGGAGCGTCAAGACCATCCCACGGGCGCCAACCGCGCGCGCGACGTGAATGGGCAGCAATGTTGTGCCGTATCGCGTGACCTCGAAGTCGCCAACCCCGTCGGGGCCTGAGGCAACCCACGCACGGTCCATTTTTTCAATGAGCGAGACCTCGCCCATGGTCGTTCCGAGCACCACCGCCATACGTTCGGCGGTCTCTCCAACGTCCGTGAGGTTTGCGTCTCGCATCGCCATTCTCGCTGCTGCGATGCAGAACGCGCTGCATCGGCCTGTGCGCCGTGCCTCTGCCGCAGTGAGCCAGTCACGCGCGCGAAAATCTTTCACTTCCGCAGCAAAATCACGGCCGATTGCGCTGGTATCAAAGCCCGACACCCGCGCCACTCCCGAGCGTCCCTCGACGAGGGCTTTTTGAAACACTTCACGCCCGTAGCCCAACGAGCTCACGACGCCGGCACCGGTCACAAACACTCTTCGACTGATCGGATTGCTCACAAGTCTCATGGTGCCTTTGATTGCCCCGATGATGCAATGCGTTGAGTACGATTTCTCCCAGAAGATTCGCTGAGAAAATACGCCACACGCTGTGTATAATTTTTCGCACCAGCGCGAGACAAATGACGCATCGAACCGGTTCTTGACAGTGCTCTATCGCACACGGTACCGAACGTGCATCGCTGCTTCCGTGCAGCGTCGGTCGGCGACTCAACGCTGCCCAGCACGAACATCACTTTCGAAGGATTCGAACACCATGGCTACCAGCGAACAGCTCATTCAAACTTTTCAACGTATTGCCTCAGAAGTTTGTGAGCGCGAACTTCCAGCACTCGAGGGCTCGACGAGCATCGTCGAACTCGGCTTGGATTCGCTGCAAGTCCTCGAAATCGTGGGAGCGATGGAGCGTGAGTTGAAAGTTCAGATTCCCGATGATCAGCTCGTCGGGTTGCAGACCGTCAACGATCTGGTTAGTCTCGTGAATCGCCGTTTGGGCTGAAAAAAGACAGGTAAACTATGACGATCATCGAGCGGGACACACGCCGCGCAGCGCGGTTGTACAAAATGTACGCAACCTTTTTTGACAAGGCAGAGCGCGAGCGCCGTTGGAACCCGTATGGTGATATCCCCTGGGACAGCATCAATCCCGATGTGTCCGACAACCTCGCCATGTGCGCTGAGACTTTTCTCTGCGTCGAAGCCTTTTTGCCCGACTACATTAACGGCGGTCTCAACGTCGTCCGTCCGGGATTCGGGCAACTGTGGTTTGCAGCAAACTGGGGCTATGAAGAATCCAAGCACACCACTGCGTTGCTTGAGTGGCTCCTGCGCAGCAAAAAACGCACAGAAGAACAAATGTTCGACCTGCTCGGGACTCTTCACGAACGCAAGTGGACCATGCCCTTCGACACCGCCCGTCGCATGACCATCTACGGGAGCTTTCAAGAGCAAGCGACCTTCGTCATCTACTGTCGGCAAGAGCAGGTGGCCGCTGAACAGAAGTGTGATGCACTGCGAGCAGTTTATCGCCTCGCGGCCCGTGACGAGGTGGCTCACGCACGGTTCTACATGGACGTCGTGAAGGTCTTGCTCGAAGAAGATCGCGAGGGAACCCTGCTCGACATCGCGCATGTCTCAAAACACTTTGAGATGCCAGGTGTTCATGTGGTGCCGAACTACGACGCCCGTATCGCCGTGATGCGAGACGAGAGCGCCGTCGACCGTGATCTATTTTTGCAAAAAGTGTACCTTCCGACACTCAAGATACTTGGCGTTACCCGGCAAGAGCTCGTCGACGCTAGCTCCAAGGCGCGCAAAGACGCTGCCCGAGCCAACGCCGCAATCGCGCCCTAATTCGTCTCTTTGTTTTTGACGCTCTCCACAAAGCAACCTCTATGACAGACTCAGCAAAAATCCTCACCGAATTGCGCAGCATCTTCACCGAAATCACCGAGATTGATGACATCGCAGACGACAAGTCACTCAAAGATCTCGGCGTCGATTCGATGATGGCGCTTGAGATCGTGACGGCGATTGAGAAGAAATACGCGATCAAGATCGAAGAGAGCGAACTGAACCAAGTCGCCACACTGCAGAAGGCTGGTGTCCTCGTGGCAAACAAACTCGGAGCAAAGGCGTAACTCGTTGCACGCTGCGCTTCCGACGGATGGTCGACCGACGTTTATTCTCAAACAACGTGTGGCCTATATCGACACCGACTCGGCGCAGGTCGTTCATCACGCAAGTTACTTGAGGTATTTCGAGATCGCGCGCATCGAGTTTTTGCGGGCGAATGGCTGGGATTATTCTGGTTGGCTCGCGCGTGAACAGCTTGGATTGCCAGTGGCTGAGAACTGGGTCAAGTATCGGGCGCCCGCGGTGTTTGACGACATGCTTGATATCCACACCTGGGTCTCCCATGGGACACGAGCCTCAATGCGCTGGAGTTATCTGGTCTACCGTGGCGCGCAATGTCTAACTGAAGGCTGGACGGTGACTCCATGCACCACCCTTGGCGCAAGTCTTCGCAGAGTTCCTGTTGAGTTGCTGCAGGTGGTTCTCGGTGGCGCGTTTGACGTCGAGAAGCTGTAGTCGGTGAGAGGAAACACCCATGGGTCGCATCATCGAGAGTTGTGTATTTTCGCTGGCCACCCTTGAGGAAGCACTCGCGATGATTGACGAACTCACAGGACTCCCGCGATGGGGGCGGTTGTGGCTAAGTCACCTTGCAACTGTCGGTATTGAAGGCGCCATCGAGGTAGATGTGTCAAACGTTCTCTCGGTGATCTTGCGGCAGCCAGCCAGCGTTGAGCCTGGACTCTCAGAAGAGCAACTCACGCCCTTGCGCTGGTGGTCTTGGCTCGTCGGCGGAACAGTCATCGCCGATGGGACCACTGCGAGGCTCGTGCTCGAAGGCTACCCACCCAGCGACGCCAGCGTGGTGGGGGAGGCAGAAAAAACAGTGACAGAGTCCATGGCCTCTCTGTCAACGTTTGGCTATCGACTCCCCTTTGCCGTCGCGATCGCATTGAGCGCACAGGCCGACAAGAGCCGCGCCTGTTTGAGTCGCTCAGTGGGTCGCCGCGGTGAGCTCATGATCCTTGAGCTCTGTGCGGCCACCGAAGGCGCCGAATTAAGCGCTGTGTTTGATCAACTCGTCCGTAGCGCGGGCCCGCGATGCGCCTTTGCGAGAGTGTGGAACGACCGTGAAGGATGGCATTACCTAGAGGCCTTTACCGAGCTTGCGCCATCAGAAAACTATTCGCCCCCAGCCCCCCCACCTCCCGAAGCACTTTAGTCCTCAGCGCATATCATAACCAAGCGCGACCGAAAAAGAGCTGATGTTGGCGCCAGGAAACAGCGATGTGTTGGCCTCGAAGCCGAAGGAGAACGAGTGTCTCCGGTTGGGCTCAATGGTGCCGAAGTACCCCGTTGCGCGAAACGTCGCCCCTGGCGCAACCAAGTAGTCTCCAACATTCGGCACCAGCGCCGTGAGGGTTGGACCAAAAGACACTCCGAAGAAATCACTTGGACTAAACTCAACGAGACCGCTCATCAATCCGAGGTTTGCGTCCCCAAGCGGCGAGACTCCGACCCGACCGAGGATCGACCAGTTGTGATTGACCTGCAAACCGCCTCGTAGATTGAGACTCTTGATCGTTCCGTTGGTAAATCGGTAGTTCGAAAACGTGTACATCACCAGGACGCCATAGCTGAGATCTACCCCGAATCGAAATCGCTGTGCGGCTGGACCTGAGGGTGCTGCGAGGCTGGGCGTGACAACATTCGTGGTCGTAGAAACCACCGGGGTCTGAGCTGGGGATGGTGCTCCTACCGCTGGGCTTGTTGTCGCATCAGTCGCGGTTGGGGGTGTTGACTGAGCCTGCGCATTTGCGCTGGTGCTGGCGATTGCGAAGACGGTAGAAACCACTGCGACGGTGATTGAATTTTTCATGGTGTTGCTCTCTCGTTCGGTTGAATTCACATTGCGAACTAAGGCGCCTCATTGGGCCCAGTGTCGCTGTGTGGCCTCCTATCAGCCGTCCGGAGAAGCGGTTGTCTGTCGAAGACAATTTTTTGCACTACGCAAAGCAAACGGTGAAATGTTCAGCGAAAATGGCTACGGTTCTGCGGGCTCCGGCGGCACGATGCTCGCTTCAGCCGCTTCAATCGCAGCTGTGACCGCGTTGGCAAGCGCCTGGCGTCGGGCCACCAGACGGCGAAGAACAGTCGGCCGCGCGTTGCGAAGCCAGCTATGCTGAAGTGCTCTCACTGCAAGAGTTAGTTGCTCACCGAACAAGAGGGCGATGTAGCTGCACGTTGCAACGATGGGGATCCAAGCGAGTCCGTAGGAAATAGAGAGATAGGATCCCAGGGCGATCGCCTCGACGAGCCATGCGAGACCGACGAAGAGCAGTCCACCGAGAAGCTTCACTGTCCCAAGGACATCTTCATGCTTTGTGACGCGCTTTGCCACCGGGTTCACCGCGCGGTATGGCAGCCAACTTGCAGCGATCCCGACAACGGCGAAGGGCAACATCACGCAGAGCTTTGCGAACACTCGAAGCGACGGTAGCCATTGTACGTGGCCAACTTCTAGGTCCCACGGATCAGCCACGCCAAGTGTCCGCAGAATTCGGTCGTACTCTTGCACCTCCCGGACAACGAGCTCTAGCTGCTGAGGATCCTTTGCGGCCCAGCGCGCGTATGCGTCCACCAACCGCTTCGCATACGTGTGACGAGATTCGAGATTGTCCTTGTGCGCAGGATCTCCAGTCCACTCTGCGACCCTCGCCACGCCGTCAAGTACGGCACGCGTAGAGGTTTGAACCACCACCGCTGAGAGCGCAGTGCTGATGGACTCAGTGAGGGCATCCACAGCCTCGCGCTGGTTCGTCTTGAACAGAGTACGAAAAGTCTTTGTGCTCACAAAGGTCCCGACAGTGCCGACGACCGCAGATCGAAAGACCGACCGGTTGTCGTAGGATAAACCGATGGGGACGATCCGAACTTCGTCGTCGTCGGACAACATCGCGTCGGTGCTCAAGGCGATCCGGGCCGCGCCAGTTTTCAGTTCGTGCATCAGCGAGTCTGCGTGAGAAACACCCTCAGGAAACAACGCCAGCGGCTTGCCCCGAATGATGGCCTCTCGGCAGAGCGCGAAGGTCCGATCGTTGCCGTCTTGCATGGATTTGGCCTCACTATTATCCTGGCGACGATAGACAGGGATCGCGCCAAACGCGCGCATCGCGAGGCGAGCCGCTGGATTGGAGAACAGCGTGCTCTTCGCAAGAAACTGCGTCGGAATCCCTGTCAATATTCGCAGCACCAAGGGATCCAGCAGCCCGTTTGGGTGGTTGGCCACAAAAATGAGCTTGCCCACCGCCGGCAGGAGTGACGGGTGCACAAGTGTTCGCGCTGGAAAATAGATTCGTACCAGCGTCAAACACATCCAACGAACAAGAGTCTCAAGCATCGTAGCGTCCGTTGAGTATAGCGGAGTTGACTGGTACTCTAGGCACCGCGATGGCAAACATCATGGCGATTGTGAGCAAGGCTGTATTCGAGAAGATGCTCGGAAAAGAAAAGCCAAAGCTCGGGCAACTCTTAAAAACCAAAGAATACGTGAGCAACAACCCTCGGCTTGAGGGGCTCACTGGAGGAGGATCGCTGTTCTTAATCACAGTTCGACCGCCCGACGACGAGCTGTGGCTGGTGGCGATTTTAGAATCGCCGAAGCACACTAAGTCGGCATGGGTTGCGGCGGACAACGTGGTGTCGATGACGAACATCAACGCGCTCAAGACGAAGCTTAAGTTTGACACTGGCGCGGGCATCGCTGCAAAGCCCGGAGCGCTCGGGATGTCGTTGCAGACGCCCCGAATTCTCACCGACGCAGATGTCGCGTTGTTGCGTGCGGCGGGCGGGGTCCCTGGTGATTCAGCCGCAAAAGCTGGGAGCGCGAAAGAAGTTTCCGCTGCTAAGCCCGCGGCCAAGCCGGCGATAGATCCCATTCGATGGCGGCAGCCGCGCTCGCTCGTTGAGGGGCTTCAAGATCAATGGTGGGCTTCACTCAATCCAGCCGAGCAACGGTCGTTGATTCGGGCGATCGAGCGCAACACAAAGGGCGCGGTGAGCTACTGGCGCACCTTCGGATTTGAGTCGGGTAGCACCGCAGTGTTTGTACACCGAACCACGGGACTCTTTATGCACCTGATCTCAGGGACAAAATTGAGCCTTGGATTTTCAGACAAAGATCGAGAGCAAACGGCGGAGTTGAGCGCCGGTCGGGACGGAGAAAAGGGGCTTTTGAGCGTCGCGACGGACTCTCTCAACGCATCGAGCAAGGTCGTCACTGTGGCTCCGTTTTTACTCGCATCGAGAACGATCCGCAGCGATGTCTTGTTTCAGCTGCTTACTGGCGAGCAGCCCCCCAAGCTTTTGAAGCACTTTCGTGGGCAAAATATCGGGCAATATCAGTCCAGCCTTCTCGATGGCTCCCTTGGCAAAGTGGCTCCGCAACGGCTCTCGGTGGTTGAAGCGGCGCTGAGCACTTGTGGCCTTCGGTTGCCCGCGGAAGCAGAGTGGGAGCGCGCTGCTCGCGGACACGATGGTCGAATCTTCATCAGCAGTATCGAGTCGAGTGGCTCGGGTTCGATAAGCCTCAATCCCTTTGGGCTCGCGAAGCTCGGGACCGAACCGGAGGTCTGTGCGGATGGATGGCGGTCGTCTCACAACGATCGGCCTGTCACTGGTGCCGCAGTGCCCTTGGCAGCGAGCGGCGTGCGAGTGTGCAAGGGGGGGCATTCTGTGGGCGGTCCCAAATGGCTGCTTGCCCCCGCGCGGCGATCGCAGACAGACGCTGGAGACGTCTTGGCGATTCGCCCAGCGCTCAGCGTGCTCTAAAGTTCGTTTATCTGCCTCGTCAGGCAGGCCTTGCTCGCGCTGATCGACTAGAGAAATCCCAGCGACTTGCGTACATCTATGAGCGGCTCAGCCATCAACGGCCACCAGTCCCAGTTGTTGCTCAAATCGCACGTGATGAGCTGACCCCGAGCGTACGCCGCGGCGACGCGCTCGGGCGAAAATCCTCCACGTTGTCCACCCGGCGAGTAGGGCGATACCTTCAACCCGACGTGAAATTGCAACGCCGTCGTGAAGAGCCAAAAAAATGGATCTTCTTTGCGAAACCCCGCGATCAACGAGCTGGTTTGGACCTCACCGTCCTCGTTAAGCTCGTAGCCCGCGAGGAGGCGAACGAGGTCTTGCCAGACCCCCTCCTCAGGGACTCCGCCGGGCTCGCCCGAAAAGGGGTATCCGTTGGATTTTATCCAGTCAAAGTAGGTTCGGCCAAGCGTCCCTGAGGACAGAAGCTCGAGCGCGGTGAACCGCTTAGACACCGACTGCTCAGCGGGAGCGCCTAACAGCGGTCCGACGATCTTCCACGCTCCTTTGCGTGCGTCTGTTCTTAACGTGCGGATCCACTCTGCTTGTCCAAGTGAGCGCCACGCAAACCCCAAAAACATTCGCGTCAAACGCCCCTCCGCGAGCTCACGCAGGCTCTGAATTCTCTCTTCGCGGACCGCGAGTTTTCTGGCGAAGTGCTCGATGAGTTCCGCTTCTTCGCGGTCGGCTTTGCCGTCCATCAGCGACATGATGAGCATGCACTGAATGACACGTTCGCGTTCAATTTCACTCGCGAAACAGCGAGCGACTTCTTCGACGTTTGCCGGCTGGATCAGCGCGGGATTGTCGTCGGTTCCAAAAGCGCGTGCGCAGACTGACAACCACGAGATAACGTCGGGGTGAAGGCCACCGGCCGCCTCGGCAACTGCCCGCATGGCGCCCAATGCCGCCCGCGCTTGCTCATGTGTGATATGGTCTAAGAGCACTGATCTTTCGCCGATAGTACTCTTTTGACGGCGCGATCATGCTCACAAATTGAACTCGCCGCCAAACGCCGCGCAGGCATAGAAGCCCCCTTCTCGATTGCGATCTTCGAGGTGATACGCACTCAGGAGGACGAACCGGGGTTTTTGCATTCGGCCTAGGTTTTCTCGAAATATCCACTCTCCCATAACGCCTACACGCTGCCGTCGGTATCCGGAGTTTTGCGCGTACGCGATGTGGTGGTACCCGCCAACGAAGAGACCGCGGCCGTCGGCCCTTCGATACGGCTCGATCAACAACTGCGCATCGTTGCTAAGCACAAGGTCGCGACGCGCCAGCAACAGATCTCTTTGAAGATCAATCCAGTGCTCTTCATCGCCATGCAATGCGAAGGCGTTCACCTCGAAGGTGTTGCGAACAATGACCGGACCTACCTGGGCCTGCAGCGTGGCTTGCCCGACGATGCGCGTCACAACTCCTGCGCGAGAGTCTGTCCAACGATCATTGCGAATATTGTCGCCAAACGCCGAGGTCTTGTCCGGAAACCGCAGAATCGCGCCAAAAATACCATAGTATCCGAAGACATCGACCTGCGCGCGAAGCACGAGAATTTGCAGCGGCGTCCACTCAACGTAGGGACTCAATGCCGTGTACGCGGGATTGATGTTGATCTCCACGCCTGCTTGTTCGCGCCGGTTGTCTAACAGAACGTTCGGGTGATGAGCGTGGTTCCACTGATGATGCACACCTAAGATCAACCCGCCCGAAAGTGGATTGAACCCTCCTAAGATATACGCGTCGGCGTACAAGCGTCGGGCCGGTTGCGCGCTCTCAGCGTTCGTGGTGTGCTGAGCGCTCCCGACGCGAGCGAAGATCATCACCGCGAAGGCCAATAGCGCGACGAAGAGACGGCGTTGAACAGAGGATTTTACGTGAAGCACTGAGCAGTGAATCCACAAAGTATGCCAGCGTTCGGACCCTCAGAGTAATGGGTATTCGGCCATCTCTGTGACGCCTTGGCACACCTGGCGAAGGCTTTCTGTTGCCGTTGCGCCACAGGCGTCGGCTCCGAGACGCTATTTGTCTCCAATGGATCACTGGCATGATGTGTGTATGATGAACTCAAGCAGCGAAAGCTGCGCTGTCGAGAGGTGCTTTCAATGATTCGAAATTCGATGCAAAAATTCGCTGAAACGGCGCTTGATGCCGTGCTGGCTGTGCCCTCTATTAAGCGCCTGATCGACCAAGACAGTGTTGAGGTCACTGCGGTCCATGACGTCAAACGATTAAGAGAATTTTGTAGCTGGTCTGCGGTCTTGTACGCCGATGATCCCAACTATGTTCAGCCGTTGATGCAGTCGCTCATGGACAAGTTGACGCCAGGCAAAGACCCATTTTGGGAGCACGCATCCCGTGAGCTGTTCATTGCACGACGCAACGGCCGAGTGTGTGGCTCAATTGGCGCCGTCGTCGATCGCACGCGAGCCCCCGTGGGGCAGTTCGCTTACTTCGAGTGTGTTGACGATGTCCGAGTGGCGAAGGCGTTGTTTGAGCGCGCCAGCGAGTCGCTTCGCAAGAAGCAGTGCACTAGCATCGAAGGCCCCTACAATCTTTCGGGCAGCGACGAGCACGGAATCTTGGTGGACGGGTTTGATACCCGCCCTGCGGTGATGGAGGGACATCATCGCCCCTACTACGCCCGGCTGGTTGAAGCTTGTGGCCTGACACAACTGCGCGAGGCGTACGCTTGGCTGGTGAAGGCACCAGAGGGCACGCGCGATTTGACCAAGATATTTCCTGATAAACTTACTCGCGGCGCGGCGCGAGCTCGAAAAAACCCAGCGGTGAGTGTCCGCTCGATGGACCTGACTCGATGGGATGATGAGGTCCGGTTGACACACGGTCTGTACAACCGCGCCATGTCGACCGTCCCTGATTTTGTCGTGATGGATGAGGGAAGCTTTAAGACACTTTGTGAGAGCTTTAAACCCATCGTTGATCCTGGGCTGGTCAAGATTGTTTTCGTCGATCAGACCGCAGTCGGTTTTGCGATCGCACTTCCGGACGCTAACGAAGCGCTGCAATACGCTCGCGGAAAGCTGGGTCTCTGGACGATCGGAAGAGTCTGGCTCAAATCACGTAAGCTCACCCGTGCGGTCTTCAAAGTCCTTGTGATTGATCCGGCCTATCGCCAGCGAGGGCTTGAAGCGCTGCTCATCGAAGAGGTCGCACAGACTATTTTGGATCGCGGATTTCTTGAAGCAGATCTTAGCCTCACGGGTGAAGAGAATGTGAAGATCAACATGATTCTCGCCGGACTTGGCTTCACCATCTATCGGCGATATCGTCTGTATCGAGCGGGATTGTGAGCGTTTCGCCTGGCGGAGTGAGCCCAGAAGCTCCACCGAGGTTGCCGCTTAAGACCGTCGCGGTCTTCGCTCTCGGTGACTGGGGCCCAAGCACGACGAGCACGGCGGTGTTGTTTTTTTTGCCGTTTTTTCTCACCGATGTTGCGCAGATTACCGCAGCTCAGGCGGCGCTGGTGCTATTGGTCGGAGGAGCGTTTGACGCCCTAAGCGTCCCGATGATGGGGGCTTGGAGCGATCGCACTCAGTCCCGGTGGGGACGTCGACGACCGTTCTTGCTTTTTGGGGCTCTCCCGTTTGCCTTAGCCTTTTCGGCGTTGTGGTGGATTCCAGCTGGTTCTAGCTTCATACGCACTGCCTACTTTGCCGTGGCATATGTGCTTTTTGACGCGTCATTTGCGGCCGTCCAAGTGCCGTACGCTTCGCTGACTCCTGAGCTTGCGCGGGGAGACGAAGATCGCACTCGGCTTAACGCCGGTCGCGCGATTGTGAGCATGGTTGGCGGCTTGGTGGCTGCGGCGTGCATACCAGCCGGGATCGCGTCGTTTGCTGTTAAATCTGCGGGCTATCGTGGCGTCATGGCAGTTGTGGGAACGCTCGCAGCCCTGCCATTTCTCGCTCTCTTTGTCGTCGCTCGTGAGCGG
This sequence comes from Myxococcales bacterium, assembly GCA_031386385.1. Taxonomy (GTDB): domain Bacteria; phylum Myxococcota_A; class Polyangia; order Polyangiales; genus JANNCG01. The sequence goes on along the minus strand of JANNCG010000684.1, from coordinate 108 downwards.
CATCGGAGCACTGAACACGCGGCAGCGAGCGCTGCACAAAGCTCCATGCGCGCGGTGCTCAAAGTTCCGGAAGTCCGAGAAGCCGCCGCGATCTATCTGGTGGTCAAC
>JANNCG010000620.1:0-4337 GCA_031386385.1 Myxococcales bacterium | reverse complement strand
AGGGACTACTTCGCTGCTCTTGGTCTTGTGAGATCCCCGGCCATCAGCCGGTCCATTCATGGCGTCGCCGAACTTGGCGAGGGTCTGCCGCACTGCAGCTTGCTGATCGCGGGGCCTGTTGGCCATGTTGAAGGCAAAGGTGACGCGCTCGGACCTCGCCGGTTTGCCGAACTTCGTGCGCAGGCGGGCGGAACCGCCGTTGTCGCAATCGGCGGTTTTTCACGCAACACGCTCAGTCTTGTGAGCGACATTGTCGCCGGGGGCGCAAATGGGATTGCAGTTCGTCGTTCTTTCATCGAAGAAGAGGTACAAACGTCCCTCCCTCTTTTGATTGAGCACCTGTCCCAATGCTATCCAGACTAACAAGTTTTACACCCGCCTTTGCCCTCACCGCGGTTTGTTGCGCGACAACCGGGTTGCTTCCCGCGATAGCCCACGCACAGGCGCAACCGTCGCCTCGCTACCTGACGCAGATGCAGGCGGAGCTTCAAGCGATGAACCTCACCCCCCAGTGCGCGGCAACAAGCAGTCAGAGTGGAGCTTGCTCGCTTCGTGCGGTCGCGCCCGCCACTGGCTCAACGCCGTCGAATCGTCGATTCTATCTCGCGTTGACGTACGACGATCGCTCCGATGCGATCTACGTGTTTTTTGAGCGCTACGCCACACTTCGCGCAGACGCTCCAAACGCCGCGGCCGTCACGCGACGATTGCTTGAGATGAACTGGGAGATGCTGATCGGAAAGTTTGAGTGGTCGTCGTCGTCTGGTGAAATTCGTCTCTCCACGGTCCTGCATACGGACAGCAACTTTGACCGCCGTGCATTTCGCAGCATCGTTCACTCGATGCTGCGTCTCGCAGATCGCTACGCCAGCGAGCTCACACAGCTCACGGGTGCCGCAGTCGGAGAGCCGGTGACGCCAATCGCTGCAACCGCTCCACCTTCCACCACTCCAACGACAACTGTACCTACCCCCGCCGTTCGCACCGCCGACGCCGGCGTGGTTGCTCGTGCAGCACCCCGCTAACTTCAAAGAATCTTGATGTCCTTTCGCGCGGCCTCAGCGATGTCCTCGGCCATCTTTTGAATCATCTCAAGCTTCACGCCTTCAACCATCACACGAAGCTTCGGTTCGGTTCCACTCCAGCGAACCAGCACTCTACCCTCTCGGCCGAGACGTTTTTCGCCTGCTTTGATGGCTTTCTGCGTCGCTAACATGGTGGTCAGGTCCTTGCGTGAGTCTAGCTTCACGTTGACCAACACCTGCGGAACACGCTCCATCGCGCGCTCGACTATTTCGCTTAGCGGCTTAGATTCGCGAAGCAAAATGGCTGCCACTTGCAGCGCCGCGATCAGCCCATCGCCAGTGGTTGCGTGGTCCAAAAATACCAAGTGTCCTGACTGCTCACCCCCAAAGTTGTAGCCGTTCGCACGCATGCATTCGACCACGTATCGATCGCCAACAGCGGTGCGAACAAGCTTGCTCCCGTGCGCAGCGAGGGCCCGCTCAAGCCCTAGGTTGGACATCACCGTCGCGACGACCGTGTCTTTTGCGAGCAATTTTTCAGCGCTTAGGCGCTTTCCGACCATCGCCATCACAGCGTCGCCGTCCACGACATTGCCCTTTTCGTCAACGACTATGAGCCGGTCGGCGTCACCATCAAGCGCAATCCCGAGGTCGGCTTTTTTCTCGCGAACCACTCGTGCGAGGTGCTGCGGATGAAGCGCTCCAACGTTGTCGTTGATGTTCTTTCCGTTTGGTTTGACACCAATGGTTGTCACTGTCGCGCCTAACTCTTCAAACACAGCAGGAGCCACTCTAAACGCCGCTCCGTGTGCACCATCCACAACGATACGAATCCCATCAAGGCGCAGATCCTTCGGAAACGTGCTCTTCACAAAGGTCACGTACCGCCCACGCGCATCTTCGATTTTCAGGGCGCGGCCCACCGCTCCATCCCGCTTGCGTGCATGGACGAGCCGCACGTCCTCCATCAGCTCTTCGATCTCAATCTCAGCTTCATCGGGAAGTTTAAATCCGTCTGCACCAAAGATCTTAATGCCGTTGTCCTGATACGGATTGTGGGATGCGGAGATCACCACGCCTGCGTCCGCCCGCATGGACTGAACAATGTACGCGATGGCGGGTGTGGGCAGCGGTCCGGTGAGCATCACGCTGCCGCCTTGCGCACAAATTCCGGCGGAGAGAGCGGTCTCGAAGAGATATCCCGACAGTCGCGTGTCCTTACCCACCACGATCCGCGCAGGTCGTCCGCCCCTGGACGCCCACCAGGTGACCGCCGAGCCAATCTGCATGGCGATCTCCGGCGTCATGGGATGCTCATTGGCAGGACCTCGGATGCCGTCGGTGCCAAATAGTTTTCGCTCTGTTCGTTTCTCCGGTCGAGATTCTGGTGCGCTGATCGGTTTTTTCATTGTCGCTAATTCTGAACGCGTGGTGTTGCGATGACCTCTGGGGGGTCGATCGAGAGCAGTTCGATCCCCGCCGGAAGGTGTCCCGCGTGGACCGTCAGTCGGACATTTTCGTGCCGTGCAAATACCTCATCGCTGACGTCCACGGTCGGAATAATCAACGTCGGATCGAGCGCAGTCACTGCCTGCGCTTGTCCACGAATTCTCATCGTCACAAATGCGGGCCGGAGCTGCATGTGCGAAGACCCTACCGCAGTCACTTCGAGCCGCTCTAAGCGACGCTCGGTCAAATCGCGCTCTACCGTGAGCGCCACCCGCACGCTCGTTACGCCCAAGTACTGCACGTTAGACCGAGGAATCTCGAGGGCCACTCGGCGACTGTGCTGACCGGCCTCAAGGCCTGTGACGTCAATCGCCTCTGCGCGTACGGACGTAAGCGCGTCGACGTAGAGGGCGGGACCAGAGACGCGGATTCGGGAGGGGGTTGCCTCGGTGACCGTCGCAGGGCGCGTTCCAGCGGCAGTCCGACCCACTGTATCGACCCGAACAGGAATGTCCCGCTCAACGAGATCTTCCCACGCAAGCTGAAGCGAAGAGGGCTGCAGCGACAAGATCGTGACTCCGGCTGGAACCTGCAGCGTCCCCTGATCGATGCGAACCACAGCGCGTCGACCATCCGTCAAGTTGACCTCCACACCTCCTAGAGATTCGGGTCTAATGGCGTTGATCACTGCCGGAGGTCCTTGCAAGACGACACGAATTCTATCAGGAAGATCAGTCATCAACACACGTCTGACGTCCGTCGCTGGAGGCCTCACCAACAGGCTCACTTCGACCGCACGCTCAACGCTGCCAGCCCCTCGAACGACTCCGTAAAGCGCCATCGCCATGATAAGCGACGCAGCTTTCAACCCCATGTTTTCAGTCGCACCTTCCCACACTCGCGAAAAGAAACGACTCGCCGCTGAGCGTCGATCTGTCATGGCGACTTCGGTCCCTCGGGTTGATCTGTTGTCGCGAGCTTGGACCCCGAGTCGTCGGTATCGGGCGGGCTTTTGGGTGCCCGCGGAGGCTCGACATACCGAACCGGACGCTCAGCTTTGCTCGAAGGAATCAAGCTCACTCGGCCATCTTCTCGGGGTGGTTTTGAGTTGCGCTTCTCGAGCAATCTTGCGGCGAGGGACTTGGGATAGAACAGTCCATACAGAGCGTGTCGAAGTGACGGAAGATCTAATCCGCGCACGAGGTTTCCGTTAAAACAAAGAGAGATCTGTCCTCGCTCTTCGCTGACGATCACCACGACGGAGTCCGTCTCTTCGGTGATTCCAATTGCGCTCCGATGTCGGGTCCCAAGGGCGCGGTCGAGAGCTGGATTCGCACTCAGGGGTAAGAAGGCGCCGGCCTTCCAGATACGCGCGTTGCGGATCACCACTGCGCCGTCATGAAGGGGGCTCTCGTACGCGGGCAAAAACAAAGTGTACAACAGCTCGCTGGTCACCTCTGCGTCGAGGACCGTCCCCTGCTGCACAAAATCGTCCAGTGCCGCTTCGCGCTCAAACACAACGAGCCCGCCGATTCGCTTTTGCGCAAGTTGACCGCACGCGATGATCACCTCTTCGATCGCTGTAGCTTCTTCTTGTTTGCGAAATCGAACAAACCAGGGGCTCGTCCCCACGCGCATTAATGCCCTGCGAATATCGGCCTGAAATAAAACAACGACCACTAAGAAAAACGACGCGAGCGCACGATCTAGCAACGTGTACGTAGCGGTGAGCCCTGCGCGTTGTGCGAAAATATAAACACCCACCACGAGCGCCATACCGACGCTCGCTTGCATCGCTCGTGTGCCGCGAAGCAAGAGCAAGAGTCGATAGATCGCATAGGCCACGATGCCCAAATCGATCAT
>JANNCG010000617.1:0-3321 GCA_031386385.1 Myxococcales bacterium | reverse complement strand
GGTTGCTGCCGCTGCCGTGTTGTAATAACGGTCCATCGGCCACGTTGGATCTCGGGTGTCTCCAGGCGTGTACAAATAGAACCGTAGGTCGGGGTTGGTTGGGTGCGCCCACTGCATCGACGCAGTGTTGTAAACCTGCGTTGCGTCGTTGCAGGCTGCGCCCGTCTGCGCTGAGAAGCCATGATCGTGCGCACAATTGCGAACCGATCCGTCCTCTTCGTCTGTGAGCTCAATGATCGCAAGCAGCGCATTATCCCGCAAAAATCCAGCGTTTGGCGAGGTATTGCCCGCTGTTGCTCGCGCGTCTTTCTCAACGAGCCCACGCCACATCGCCTCAAGCTGTGACTCAAGGCCACAGCCGTTGACAAACAACCCAGCGTTGCACTTAAACCAATCGGCAAACACCGACGGGATACGGGTCGAGGCGTTGCTTCCTGCGACGTCACAGCTGGGATCAGCAGCGTTTGAGCAAAACGAGACAAACGCAGGAAACTGGTTCGGGTCGTTGTTGCACGCCGCGGGGCGAAATCCAGGCGGAGCGGTCTCGGCGTTGGGACGTCTAGGCGCCCACGGAATGTGGCTTGAGAGCGCCGGCCCATTGCGAATGGGGTTGAGCAAACCATCGTCACCACGCTCAGCATCATCACAACCCGGAACGGTCGATCCGGGCGTGCCCAAGTCCGACGAGACCACACCCACGTGGAGGTCTTTGACCGCGGGGTACTTCGGTGTGTCATCGGGGTTGTTCACGTTGCACACGTGCTCAGGTCCCATCGGATTCATACGCGAAACACAGGGCGGATTCACTAACAGATCGATCAGCGGACCAAACTGCGCCATGATGTTGGTCTGGTTGTCACGCATCGATCCAGAGTTGTCGACCATCAGCAGAAGGTCCACTTGATCCACAGCGTCGTTGCGTATCTCATAGGTCCCTGCCGACTGGCCCCGAGGGACCACCGCGGAGATAGGGCGCTCAAGACAAGCCTGCTGGCTAACCGCAAGCGCTGCGATCGAACAGAGAGTGAGCGTTGAGAGTCGTCGAGGAGGTGTAGGTTTCATGGTCGGCGTCATCCTTCGAAACAGGTGTGTTGCAAACAGTCAACCAACCCAAGGACCCTCGTCATAAATTGCGAAATGTGCTGAATATTGTCTATCCATTCGCAATTAACTTCAAACGTATAGCCTCCCCCGTACTGTCAACTTAATTGGCGGTTTAGCGACCGTTGCCAACGAGCGCACTCAGCTTCAGCGACAAGGACCGGGTCTGGGCAGACACAACCCACGCGTGACGTAGGGCCACGGCGAAGGGATCGGGGCTCGGGCGTCGCCTCCGTCCATGACGTCCGGCGTATCGGTCACGTCAGACGGACGCACGACGTCCGAGTCGACAGAGGCATCAAACGCACCCTCAAGGGGGCGTACATCAATGACAAATCGCTTGCCGTACACATACCCCCGAGGCTCTGCATAAATGATCGGAGTGATGGTGTACGCGCGGCGACAGCGCATCGGAGGTTGCGTCCGCCAAGCGCCCGAGAGTCGATAGGTGAGGCGAGTCGCGCCAAGGACTCCGACAAAGCGCGTGTCACTGATGGCCACCACGTTGCCCGCCGGAGAAGCAGAAAAAGCCTGCAATTCAAGCGGCAGTTCTTCTCCGTGCAGACCGTCAATCCCCGGCGTGGTCTCGCCATAGACACCAAACAAAGTCTCACCCACGCCTCGGTAGCTAAAGGTAAACACCGTCTCAACGGCCTCGCCGGGGCGCTCGTACCAGGGGATAATGAGGTCCTGCGGAGGGTCCGTTGCGCGGTTGGCGTTGCTGTAGATCAAGGACTCAAACAGATCGGTGAAGCCATCTCCGTCCGTATCAGCCGAGAGTGGGTCTGTCCGCAGCTGAGTCTCTTCGGTGTCATCACACAAACCATCGCCATCGGTGTCCGGCCTCTGAACATCCAAAGGAGGGTCGGGGCGATCGTCCTCCACCGCCACTTCGTCTTGGACATCTATCGACGCCACATCTGGACGCTGCGCCCTCGGAGCACAGCTGAGCCCCAGAACAACCGCGGGGCTAAGGATAAAAGCGAAACCAAGGCGCACGATAAAGACAGGTATACCCCAAGAGAGCGACAAACTGGGGGTTCAATTGCGCTCGTGACGGGGCGCAAACCATGCTACCTCCTGCGCAGCGTTGTGATGAAGCCTAGTGAAAATGCAGAGCGCCTGCTTCGGTCCATGGGCCGCGCCATTGGAGAGCACCGACTTATTGATGAGGGTGATCGAATCATGGTCGCCGTCTCGGGCGGCAAAGACAGCTACGCGCTGCTTGAACTGCTGCGCGTTGTGCAAAAACGCGCGCCCGTTAATTTTGAGCTGATCGCAGTGCACCTTGATCAGGGGCAGCCTGGTTATGACGGTGCGCCGCTGGAGAAGTGGCTCGCGCAAGAGGGATACACGCACCACATTTTGCGCGAAGACACCTACTCGATTGTGATCGACAAGGTGACCGAGGGCAAAACGTATTGCTCGCTTTGCTCACGGCTCCGTCGCGGGGTTTTGTACAACGCAGCGGACGAGTTCAAGTGCAACAAGATCGCTCTGGGCCATCACCGAGATGACTCGATTGAGACGCTGATGCTCAACCTATTTTTCGCCGGAAAGCTCGCAGCAATGCCCGCTAAGTTGCGCACCGACGACGGTCGGCACAGCGTGATTCGGCCGCTGATTTATTGCGCTGAAGAGGATTTGGCCACCTACGCGGTGGAGCGAAGTTTTCCTATCATGCCGTGCAATTTGTGTGGCTCACAGACCAACGCGCAGCGAAAGCAAATCAAGGCGCTGCTCGCCGAGTGGGAGCAGAAGCACCCGCAGTTGAAGCAGTCGATGTTGGCGGCGTTGGGCAACGTGGTTCCTTCGCATTTGTTGGACCACTCGGTGGTGTCTGTGGACGTGGTCAACGTCGCCAAGACCCAGAGCAAACGCAAGCTTCCGATCGCCGGTTGAGGCTATGTACGCACCCCCGCCCGAGGTCGCTGAAGATGTCTTTGATGCGGACCTTCCGTCGGTGCTCACCGTGGACACGGTGCAACTTCGCTCTACTAGACGCCGCGCCGCGTTGCAGTTGCTAATCACTTTTGTCGGTTTTTTTTCAGCTCGTTTGCTCTTTGAAATCTCAGGCATCTATCCCTTTGTTGAGCGGCGGTTTCCGGCGATGAAGATCCCGGCGCTTGTGTTTACCCAGGCGATCGCCGGGGCGCTGGTGGTTGCATTGGTCCTTCGAGGCTTCGCAGAGCCCGCCGCAAGCGTGGGATTTGAGCGGCC
>JANNCG010000610.1:0-3419 GCA_031386385.1 Myxococcales bacterium | reverse complement strand
CTGCGTGCGCATCGACGGGTCGTTTTGCTGGGTCTTTCTCAAGCAGTCGCAGAATGAGCTGATCGAGCGCTGGCGGCAATTGAGGGTTGTGCTTGCTTGGCGCGACAGGAATCTCACGCAGATGCTTCAGCAAAAAACCCGAGATGTCCGTGGCGTCAAAGGGCAGCACGTTGGCCACCAACTGGTACAGAATCACTCCGATGGCGTACAGATCCGCAGGGGCTCCAGCGTCGATCGAGGTGATGCGCTCCGGCGCCATGTACTGCGGTGTGCCAAACACTTCGCCCTGCGAAGTCAGGCGCTGATCGTGCATGGAGCGGGCGATCCCGAAGTCCAAGATCTTCATGAAATCGCCGCCGTCTTCTTTGTGCACGATGAACAAATTGTCCGGCTTTAAATCACGGTGAACGACCTCAAAATCGTGCGCGCGTGCGAGGCCATCAAGCACTTGAAGCATGATGTCCAACGCGCGATAAAGTGGGATGGGCCCGCTCTCAATCAGGCTCTCGAGCGACTCGCCAACGAGATACTCCATCACGAGATAGTGAGAGCCCTCTTCGCTTACGCCGTAGTCGAAGATCTCGATGATGTGGGGGTGTGCAAGACGCTTGGCGCTGGTGGCTTCGCGCTCAAATCGCTTGCGAAGCTTCTCGTCTTTCGCCAGCTCTTTGCGAAACATTTTGATGGCAACAGGGCTGTTGTCGAGGGCAGATCGTGCCCCGTAGACCGTCGCCATTCCGCCTTCGCCGAGCTGCGACTCGATGCGATATCGGCCAGAAATGAGCTTACCGATGTTTGGATCGGGAGCTTCGGTCAGCTTTGCGCGGTCCACAAAGCAGTTTGTTGCATCATTTGGATAGCGCAGACCACAGGTCGGGCAAATCTTCATCGGCGGTCAAGAATACCTGTACCATCATTGCAGTACAAACAGTGACCGCAACTCGTAAAACAACACTCCTCGTCACCAAAGATCTGGCCGGTAGCGCTCTAGGCGCCATCGTCAGGCAGATGACCGAAACCAGCTGGAACGCCACCCGAACCCTCATTCACCGTGGAAAAGTCATGGTGAATGACATAATCGTGACCGACCCCGGCACCAGAGTGAAGCCCAAGGACAACGTGATTGTCACCCCCGACGCGCGCCGGGTGGACCGCGGTGCCACGGACCTCTCTGACGAATCGGTCGTTTTTGTCGACCAGCACTTGGTCGTGGTGAACAAGCCGTCCGGGCTGAGCACTGTCCCCTACGACGAAGGCGAGCGCGGGACGTTGGTGGATCGGGTGCGAATTTGGCTTCATCGCAACCGCGATGCGGGCTCAAACGCGCCGTTGTTTGTCGTGCACCGGATAGACAAAGAGACCTCTGGTTTAGTGGTGTTTGCGCGCACTTGGGTTGCGAAGCGCTGGCTCGCGGGGCTTTTTCGCTCGCACGAGATTGATCGCGAGTATTGGGCTCTGGTCCAGGGCGTCCCCAGGTGGAAAGAGCAGGTATTTGACACCGTTTTGCTCGAAGATCGCGGTGACGGGGTTCGCGGAAGCGCCAAGCAGCCGGTGAACGCTGCGGGTAAACGCGCGATCACCAATGTGAAATTTCTCTCAGTGCAACCTGGAGATATCTCGTTGATCCAGTGTCGGTTAGAGACAGGGCGCACGCACCAGATTCGTATTCATCTGGCCGAAGCTGGGCATCCCATTGTGGGTGAGCGTGTGTACGGCCCCAGGCGGTTGGCGCGCTCAGAGCCAGAGAACTTTGGCCTCCCTTCGGATGCGGTAGCAAACGCTGCGCGGATGATGTTGCACGCGCGATTGCTGGGTTTTACCTATCCAGACAAGCCCGAAGATGTGCTGAAGTTTGAGAGTGTCCCTCCAGCGGATTTTCTCGCCCTCATGTCCCCGCCAATAGGCTAGTGCTCGGACACCGTGGAAAACTTAGTTCCCCTTACAATGGAGATCGTCGATGCGTTGACGGTCATCGCGCGGCCCGGTTGGCAGCAGCTTGAGCTCACCGTTGAGGCGACCGGCGATCGCGTCTTTGCCTCGTCGATCATTGAGTCTAAAGGCCAGTGGATCGAAGAGCGCGCAGATCTCGGGCTTGATCCAGTGGATGTGCGCGCGGCCCTTGATGAGGCTCTCGGCGATTTGGTCAAGAGCAGCAGCAAAAAGATCGCGACGCTCTCGATCGAGCGCGATGGTGATCGCAAGTGTCATTTGGCTGCAAAAGATCAAGCAGATGCTGTTTTGTTTGAGTGCACTCTCGATGAGCGACACAGCAACCATCGTGTGTTTACCGAGGCGCTCTACTCTGCGGCGCTCGCGGCAGCGGCCCGTATTGATGCGCAACAACAGTGGCTCGCGTCACAAGCGCTCGGGCACGACGACTGGGAGTACGACAGTCGGTATGCGCAGCTGGTGCTGAAAAAAGGTGTGCTCCCGTGGCGCTCTTTTTCGGCCCAGATGATCGCCACTTGGGCGAAAGAGAGCGAGACTCTGCTCTGGGCGTGGGCCAACCAAGACCTCGCGCCTCCATCCACCGAGCTTTCGCGCAGGATGCACGCGCAGCCGCCGAGTGAGCCGGGGTTGGGCGTGCTGGGGCGGGCACATATTCCGGCGGATGAGGGGTTCGCTTCGGCGATGGCGCGACTGGCGACGGCCCGCAGTGACGCGGACGCAGTGTACCCTGCGGTGTACGAAAATGGTGTGATTTATCTGGCGATTTATAAAGATCGCAGCGGGGCTTAGGGGCGCACTTCGTCGATGGTGCGCGGTCGATGGTCTTCGATCGGCGATCGCCTCACCATCAATGCTCGGGAGCTGCTCAACGCGCTGATAAGCTGCTCAACACCAGAGCGTTTGGGATGATTCGCTCGAGAAATTCTGTTGGGTTCGATTCATTGAGGAGGACTCCTCCAACATACCGACTGCCGACAAAAACACTGGCCGTCGCGAGCTCATACGAACCGCCTCGGATCCACTCGGCGCCTGGACCTGCAGTGATGACATTGATCAAGCGAAACGTCGAGGGAGCCACAACTCTAGGTCTGAATCGCTCAACAAACCGCTGCAGTGTTCCCAAACGGTTTCGTGGACTGAAAACGATTGAGGGGAGCGCTCCCAAAACACGAACCCGCACGGCAGGATACCGTCGCAAGAGCGCTTGGATACCGCTCAGTCGCTCCAATGCGGCATCGCCGGCAAACACTTCTAAAGGTTGGGTGATAACCACTGAAACTTCTGCGGCCTGGCTGCTGGGCTGGCGAGCTGGCGGGTCGCCCGGAAGCGGGTTGCTCCCTTCGGCCAATTGTAAGGTCTGGGCAAGTCGCGCTTCCGATACAGAGTCTGTCGCGGTGAGCCGAAGGGCTCGAGCTCGTTGTAACTGCTCACAACTCTCTTGATGCCCCAAGGTACAGGCGCGTTGGAGC
>JANNCG010000577.1:0-6032 GCA_031386385.1 Myxococcales bacterium | reverse complement strand
CAGAAGACATGGAACGGCGTCGCGCTCCTGGCACGAGACGTTGAACCCATCCTCGTCCGCAAGACATTGCCAGGCGATCCCACCCATCGGGACCACTGAAACTGTCCCATGGGGTTGAGCTTCAGCAAGACAGCGTTGGGCGAAATGCTCATGAAGTTTGGATTATCAATCATCATCCCCTGAATGACGACGTTGGCCATGCTCGAGGCCACATACACATCGCCCGAGGGGGCGATCGCAGAGTCGTTGATGGAGAAGGCCGTGCCTCCGGTGCGACGCATGAATGTGGACCACTGATGGGCGCCATTGTCGTCGTACTCGGCCATAAACGAGAGTGTGGTCCCTCCGGCGCCGATCACACCGTTGCCGAGGTTGACCGGTCCACCGGCGTTGCCACCGATGAACACACGAACTCCCTGCGCGGTTCTTCGGACACTCACCGTGGTGACGGAGTCGCTGCCAGCGCTATCCACAATCCTCGACCAGCGCAGCGCGCCTCGTGGCGTATAACTTGCGATAAAACCAGCCTCACCCATCACAGGCACGCTGGCTCCACCCAGGTTAAACGCGAGCCGAGCGTACCCGACAAAATAGACATTGCCACTGGGGTCTTCTGCGGCATCAAGCCCGCTCTCTTGACCGTTAGAAGGGTTGCCTACCTGCCGTGCCCACTGTTGGCAGCCTCCGGCCAAACAAACTCCTGTCGCGCACCGCGCACCGCAAGAGCCACAATTTGCAGTCGAAGAGCTCAGATCCACCTCGCAGCCGTTCGCCGCGTTGCCATCGCAGTCCGCAAAGTTTGGCAAGCACTGAACCCCGCAGCTTCCTGCCGCACAAGTTGCCGTGGCATTGGCTGCGACCGGACACACCCGGCCACACGCACCACAGTTGTTGGTGTTGCTGCTCAGGTCGAGGCAGCTTCCGTTTGCGGCGCAGTCTTGCTGTCCCATGGGGCACACACAGGCACCGCCCAGACACGTTTGTGTGGCCCCACACGCGCGGTTGCACGCGCCGCAGTTGGCCGAATCCGTCGCGGTGTTGACGCACGATGCGCCACACATCTCCGAGGGAGCTGCGCACTGGCACATACCCGCGACGCACACTCGCGAGGCCCCACAAACGGTCCCGCAGCCGCCACAGTTGTTGTTGTCGGTCGTCGTGTTGACACAAGCGCCAGCGCACACTTGTGGCGAAGCTGCTGGGCATTGGCAGCTTCCGGCAGTGCACACTCTGCCCATAACACATGCGTTGTTGCACATCCCGCAGTGAAGCACACTGCTCTGCGTGTTGACGCACGTCCCTCCGCAAACGATCTGTCCCATCATGGGGCATGCACAAACGCCGCCGACACAGTTGATCCCGACGGGGCATGGGCTGCCACAGCGACCGCAGTGGTTGCTGTTTGTTTGGGTGTCCACACACGCGCCACCGCAGCTCACCTGCGTCCCTGCGCAGCGGCACTCGCCCGACACGCAACTCTGCCCCATTGCACAACTGTTGCCACAAGCACCACAGTGCAGCGCGGAGGTCTGCGAATCAACGCAAGCCCCGCCACAAATCATCTGTCCAACCCCTACACAGCCACCATTGCCGTCAAGGGTCCCGCTATCCAAACTTGATCCGTCGCCGAAAGATCCATCTGGATCAGTCCCCGCACCTCCATCACCATCGCCCATTGCAAGGCCGTCTAGGTCGAGGACAGAGCCGTCGTCGCGGTTGCTGGGAACATCTCGGGCGCCGTCTGGACCTGGATTGAGCACACCGAGGTCTCCCACGCTGCCGTCTATCACGTCGGCTCCACCGTCCACAATCTCGGGGATATTAACGCAATTTGTGAGCAGTGTGCTCGTTGTGGCGAGTATAATGATAAGGCCATAAGGACGTAGCGACATAGGTATCTCCGCGAGCGAATATACGCTTCAAGCGAAGAAAAACCCCCATCAATCAACGCAGCACTTAAGGTCGCGCGATGCGCGCGATAAAGCCCTCGAGGTCGTTGAACGCTCCGCTGTTGGTAAACGTTGTGTTGCCAATCACGACGGATGGAATGAAGAATCCCGTCAGGCACACATAGCCTGTGCCGCAGCCGCTGACTCCAGTCGAGAGATTCGCTCCGTTATCTTGGGTTGTATCTAGGGTCAGTACATTAAGCACTGCTAAAGAGGCAGGGTTTAGCTCAGCGAGGACCGACTTGCGTCCAAGTGGCAAACGCGGAATCGCAAACCCCGCGTAGCTGCCAATGTTTCGCGTCGTGTCGTAGATAAAGAGTCTTGCGTCGTCGGTGTACGTGAGGCGAGGAGCATCGTCTCGCCGAAAGTCCCCGTTGATGATCGACCGCGAGGTCGCATGGTCTGCTCGTCCCATAGCGCCAGCGGCACGAAACCTGGCGAGAAAAGTCTCAGAGTCAGGGCCCAACGCCGTGAGAACCACCGCGCCAAAATTGATTTGCGAAAAAAAGTGACCGCTGATGGTGACGTCATCGCTGAAGGGGTTAATCGCGATCCCTGTCACGGTGTCGTGGTTGCCGTTGAGCCCAAAGACGTCGGACCAAATGTGCATGTTGTTGGCATCGTATTTCGCGAGCATCACGTCGTAGAGTCGTCCTGCCGTACCCCGCGGTCCTCCGCCAAGATCGACGATTGAGTGCGCCCAACCGCCAAAAATGACGTTGCCTGCTGAGTCCACTGCGACAACGGTCCCGTCAGAGCTTTGGTCGCGCTCTGACAGAGGCCAGCGGGTCCACTGATAGCGACCCATTGCGTTAAACTTGAGCAACGCTGCGGATTCGATCACTCCGGGCGTGGGATTTGGCACATCTGTCAAACCACAGGTGAAGCCCGCAGTGGAGGACGCCAGGTACACTTCACCGGCGGGGCCCATGGCGATGTCGCCGATTCTGGGCGGGTTGAAGCCTGGGCGAGAGAACGTATTTGTCCACTGAAGCATGCCAGCGCCGTCGTACTCGGCCACATATGCATGAAGAAAACCACCAACGTTTCCAGCGCCAAAGTTGACCATACCGCTCATCACACCAGAGATGGCGACTCGGATGCCGCCAGGGGTCATCCGAACGGTGACACGCTCTGCTGTGTCGTTATTGTTGGCGTCAATGATGCGAAACCACCGCAGCGCTCCCCGAGGCGTATAGCTCGCGAGGTAACCTGCGTGTGCCAATAGGGGGATAGGTCCGGAGCCAAAATTGAGCGTCCCAAATCCATTTCCGACGACATACACGTTGCCCATGGGGTCTTCAGCAACGTCGTTGCCGGCCTCAATGCTCTGCTCCACCGGACGGCCTATTTGCCGCGCCCACTCTGAGCATCCACCCATCACACAAGCGCCCGCCGTACAGCGGGTGCCACAAGCACCACAGTTGTTTGCCGAGTTGTTAAGATCCGCTTCGCATCCATTCATCGCATTGCCGTCGCAGTCGGCAAAGCCTGGTGCGCATGCTGTCTCACAGCCACCGCCGGTGCATGTCGCGACCGAACCTGGAAGCGCTGGGCACACAACTCCACAGCGACCGCAGTTGTTCACGTTATTTCCGACGTTAGTGCACACTCCAGGCACGCACTCACGCTGTCCCATAGGACATGCACACACGCTGGCGACACAGGCCTGTGTGGCCCCGCAAGCCCGACCACAAGCGCCACAATTCGCAGCTGATGTCGCCAGGTCCACACAAGCCGCGCCGCAGGCCATCAGCGCCCCGGAGCATGCACATGCACCCGCAGTGCAAACTCGATTCGCGCCGCAAATGGTCCCACAAGCGCCACAATTGTTGTTGTCACTGGTGACGTTGACGCACGCTCCGGCGCACGTTTGTGGAGCGGCCATCGGGCACTGACAACTGCCTCCCGTGCAGCTCTGCCCCATAGCACAAACGTTATTGCACATGCCACAGTGCATTGTGTTGCTCTGTGTGCTCACGCAGGTTCCGCCGCATGCTGTTGTCCCAGCGGGACACATACAGACTCCGCCGACACAGTTGATCCCAGCGGGACACATGTTGCCGCAGCGACCACAGTTTGTGATGTTTGTTTGTGTGTTCACGCACGATCCACCGCACGCCACGGTGCCAGCGGCGCAGTTGCACTCACCGTTCACACAGTTAATGCCAGCAGGACACGCGTTGCCACACGCCCCACAGTGCATCGTAGAGACTTGCGAATTGACGCAGACCGCGCCGCACATCATCGCGCCCGACCCAAAGCAGCCGCCATTGCCGTCGAGTGATCCGCCATTGCCGTCCATCGACATTGATCCGTCCCCATTGCCATCCATAGAGGCATCGGGATCCACAGATCCGTCGCGGCCCTCGCCATCCATTGTCGTGTTGGTCGGCACATCCCGAGCGCCGTCTGGGTTCGGGTTAACAACCCCCTGATCCCCTAGGCTGCCGTCAATCACATCAACCGTCCCCCCGTCAGGGATGGCGGGAATCACCACACAATTGGACAACACGACGCTTGCAAGCAACAGAGGGATGAGCCCCACGCGGGGGGTTAACAGACGGATCATAGTTTTGCAGATCCTATACGAAACTCATCCGTGTGCTCTGACAAAACCTCAAGGTTATGTGCAAAAAACCGCCATGACTACGGTCTCGCGACCCGCGCAAAAAACACGTCGCTGTCGTTGGGTCCGCCTGCGTTGCTGAGCGTCGCTGAGGCAAATCCCACTGTGGGCCGAAAGCCTCCCGTAAGGCACACAAAGCCCGCACCACAGCCCGTGACTGCGCGACTGTCGTTGCGAGTGTTTGCGCCAGTGAATCCCAGGGCGTTCATGATCACTAGCGAGGCGGGATCCACCTCGGCAACAAAGGCTTTAAACCCCGGGCCAGCGGGGACGGCGAACCCACCGATTGTCCCGGTCCCGCTGTAGCTGTCTTGCAGGTACAAACGTGAGTCTGAAGTGTACGCCAGAGACGCAATGCTCGCTTCGTGAGTGGCTCCGGTGGGGTAGCTCACCGCGCGCGAAACGACCGCCTGTCCAGCGAGTCCGTCGGGTGAGACATTCGCGACGAACAGATGATAGATGCCCCCTCCAGCGCCGGGCAACACGGTCGCGCCGAGAGTGAGTCCACCTGCATAATGGCCCGCAATCGTGATGGTGTCGTCAAACGGATTGATCGCGAGTCCGCTGAGGCGTTCGATGGAACTTCCGTTGAGAACGCTGGACCAAATGTGGTTGTTGTTGCTGTCATACTTGGCGATCAGCATGTCGTACTGCCCCCCGACAACACCACGCATACCTCCGCCCGCATTCACCACATCGGCGACCCTTCCGCCGAGAATCACGTTGCCGAGTGAGTCCGTTGCGACGAGCAATCCATCCGAGGTCGCGCCTGCAGCTCCTGCCCAGCGGGTCCACTGATAGACTCCCGCCGCGCTGAGCTTCATCACGAACGAGGTCTGGCCGTTGCCTGCAAAAATAGCGTTCGGAACCACCATTCCATCGATCGTAAACGAGACCGTTGAGCCCGTCACGTAGACCTCTCCCGCTGGGCCAATCGCTGACTCAACGATCCGCGAGTAGGGATTAAAATTGCCGACCATAGCGGTGGACCACTGATGGACGCCGTTTTCGTCGTACTCTGCCATAAACGATGTGGGAGCAACTCCGGCGCCAACAACGCCGTTGCCAAGATCCACGCCGCGCGAGCTGTTGCCCGCGATAAACACGCGGGTTCGTCCCGCGATGCGACGAACACTCACGGTGGTCACCTCATCATAGCCGATCCCGTCGACCAAGCGCACCCATCGAACAGCACCGCGGGGGGTATAGCTGACCAAAAAGCCGACGCCATTCGCGCCATTTTGTGTGCCGGATCCCAGGTTAAATCCCGAATCGCTGTAGCCGACGAAGTACACGTTTCCAGCGGGGTCTTCTGCAGCATCCCAGCCTGTGTCGTTGCTAAAACCCGCGGCTTGACCCGCTGTTCGAAGCCACTGAGAGCACGTCCCGCCCACGCACTGTCCAGTCGCACACACCAACCCGCAAGAGCCGCAGTTTGACGCAGAGTTGGTGTC
>JANNCG010000533.1:0-14242 GCA_031386385.1 Myxococcales bacterium | reverse complement strand
ATCGCGTCGCGTTGCGAGTGTCGAGCACCGCCGGTGCCTGCTTCACAATCTTGCTGTAGTCCACGGATGTATGGTCGGTGATGATAATCACCAGGTCGAAGTTTGACGCATCGGTGTCGACTGGGAGCGATTCTAGGCGGTGAGTTCCCTCTTCAAACACGGGGACGTACGGGTCGATGTACGAGACAACCGCGCCTTTTTGCAAAAGCAGCTCGACGACGTCAATCGCTGGTGACTCACGCATATCGCTGACATCGCGCTTGTACGCCACGCCCATGATCAAGACCTTCGAGCCCTTTACGGACTTGCCTTGGTCGTTGAGCAAATCGGCCGCGCGTGTGACGACCCACGTTGGCATCCCCGAGTTAATGCTGTCGGCGAGCTCAATAAACTGCGCTGTGTATTTTAGCGCACGAAGCTTCCACGACAGGTACAGCGGGTCAATCGGGATGCAGTGTCCGCCGAGCCCCGGACCGGGCGTAAACTTCATAAATCCAAACGGCTTTGTCGCCGCGGCATCAATGATCTCCCAAACATCAAGGCCGAGCTTGTTGCACATAATGGCAACCTCATTGACCAGGCCGATATTCACTGCGCGAAAGGTGTTCTCAAGGAGTTTGACCATCTCCGCCGCGTCGGTCGACGAAACGGGGACGACCTGCTCGATAATCTCAGAGTACAACGCGACGCTGATCTCGAGGCACTTCGGAGTCATCCCGCCGATGACCTTCGGCGTGTTACGTGTCCCGTAGTGCTTGTTCGCTGGGTCCACTCGCTCAGGAGAAAACGCGACATAAATCGTTTCTCCAACCTTTGCGCCAGCGCGCTCAAGCATCGGTCCCACAAGCTCTTTGGTCGTGCCTGGATAAGTTGTGGACTCAAGCACAACCACCTGACCGGGCTTCCAGTGGCGACAGATCGCCTCAGTCGCTGCCGCGATGTACGAGACATCCGGCTCTTTGGTCTTGTTGAGTGGTGTCGGGACACACACGATGACCGCGTCCGCCGTGGCCATCACGCTCTCGTCGAGCGTGGCTTTTAGCCTGCCATCGGCGATGTGTGGCGTAAGCGACTCGCTTGAGATGTCCTCGATGTAGCTGATGCCCTGACTCAGCTTCTCGACCTTGCGTGGGTCTTTGTCGAAACCTGTCACGCGAAAGCCTGCCTTTGCAAACTCAACGACCAGCGGGAGGCCGACATAACCAATGCCAACTACCACCACGTGCACGTCTTTGCGTCGAATCTTATCGTTCCAGTCCATGACTCTTTTTGTACCTTCGTTTAGAACTTTTCGTTGTGCTTATACAACCCGTCCAAGCAATTTGGACGGCCCATTTACAAACAATTCGTTCACCCCGGCATCGCCGACGAGCGAACGCAAAACCTCAATGGCCTCTGCGACCTTAGAAACATCCGCCGGCTTGTGCGAATCGGAGCACGCCGCTTTGTAAATTCCTGCTTTTACCCACTCTTTTGCACGAGTTTGTGCCGACGACCCGTAGGTCCCGGTCAAACTCATGACATCCAACAGCGGAATCCCGCCCGCCCCCACCATGTTCAAGATCACCTCGGGGTCGCGTCGAAGCGGTGCGCACCGCTCAGGATGCGCCAAAACTGGAGCGATTTTGTGCGTTTTCATCAGGCGCCAGAGCCGCAATTCGGCTTTGAGTGGAAGCTGTTCATAATCGAATTCTATCAGTGCCGCTTTGCCACCTGGATAGACCATCGGGTTGGGGCCCGTCAGTCGCTCCCAAGAAACATCGTCAAGTAGATGCTCGGCTGCGGTGAAAAATTCAGGCACCAGCTCACCCTTTGCAATTTCTTCGGCCAACGCCGTGTCGATCAAGGCGCGAGCGACTGCCACAGTCTCGTGGGTGTTGTTCCATTGGGGCGCGCGAACGTGCGGGGTGGCGACGACCACGGCAAACCCAATTTTTCGCAGTTCAATTAACAACCGCGCGCCTTCGTGTGCGGTTTTGCAGCCATCGTCAACTCCTGGCAGCGGATGACAGTGCAGGTCGATGAAAGATGGGACCACGAACTTCGCGCTTATACTCTAATTGTTGGGGTGTGTACGAGCGATCGCGAGCAGCGTGCTTCTTTCATTGAGCGAGGGGTCGTCTAGCACCCGCTCCAGCAAGTGATGCAGCAAGGTGCCCATCAACTTTGACGGCTGAATTCCCAGTTCTTTCTGCAACACCACGCCATCTATCGCCAGGTCCCCGAGCGCCAGCGCATCTCCTCGATCGAGGATCTTCATCGCGTGATCGAAGCACTCATCGATCTGCATCTTGCGCTCGGCGTTGTCCTCAGCGACGGCTAATCCTCGCGCCAGGATCATCCATTCGTTGAGATGCGCCGCGCCGACCGTCCGCAGCCAGCGACGCAAGAGTCCCTCGTTTGCATAACTTGTAAGCGGTGCCGATCGAAGCGCTTGCATGATGATTGAACAACGTTTTCGCTCATCGTTTGAGAACTTCAAGTATTTCAGCAGCGCGTCACACTGCGTGGGCTCAAGGGCCGTGAAGAGCGCCATCAGCCGAAAAAATGGCTCGTTAGCTTCGGCCGAATCCATCAGCTCAAAAAACGTTCGTCGACGCTCACCGACGCTCAGTGCTAGCGCAAGCTCGGGGCTGACTGCGGCCAAAATTCCGGTCTCCATCATGACGGCAAATGCGCGAGAGGGGCGCGCGGCCTTCATTGTCTTGAGCCACTCCTCACGGATTCTCTCGACCGATACGCGGCGAAATGTCCGCAAATTAGCAGCCATTGCGTCGTGTGTTGCCCGATCGAGCGCAAACTCAAGCGTCGCACAAAATCGTGCGCCACGGAGGACTCGAAGCCCATCCTCGGCAAAGCGCTCGCTTGCTGAACCCACAGCTCTGATAGTCTTTCGCCCCACATCGCCCACGCCGTCAAACGGATCGACGATCGCTTGCAGGTTCACGTCGTACGCGATCGCGTTGATTGTAAAGTCTCTGCGAGCGAGGTCTTCTTTGAGATCGTTGACAAAAAATACGCTGTCCGGATGTCGCCCGTCTGTGTAGGTCGTCTCGCCGCGAAGGGTGGTGACCTCAAACGCCTCGCCGTGCAGCATCACCGTGACCGTTCCATGCTGGATTCCCGTGGGAATAACCTTGTGAAAAACGCGGGTCACCTGCTGGGGAAGTGCGGTGGTGCACACATCCCAATCGGACACCTTACGGCCAATCAGCAGGTCTCGAACGCAGCCGCCCACGATCCAAGCGTGATAACCCGCCCGCTCTAGCTCGCGACAGACTTCGCGCACACCGGTTGGAATCAGGCCTGCCTCAACGACCACCCTGGCCATCCTCCGGATCGTGGGTGAACTCTGCGGTCTTTGTGTGCTCGTGGGTGGGTGTCGCCATCGAGCGATTCACTGCGATAACCGGTGCATCGCTTACGCCTCCGACCGGAGACTCCACATCAAAAGTTGGCTCCATCGAGCGCTGTTGATCGACAAACACCGGCGGATGTTTGTGCATCAACGGTGTGGGATCCATCCCAAGGGCAGAGAGGTTGAGCTTCAGTCGCAGCTCGTTTGCGCGCTCAATCAGCGTGTCCGACTCTTCTCGAAGGGTCTGCGTAAGCTTCGACGACGAGCGCAAAAAGAGCGCAAAACTTCGAGCAGTTCGCGCCCACTCGATCTCGTTGTGTGCGACCTCAAGTACGATGAGCGACTCACGAAACAGCTCTTCGGCTCGTGCGCCATCCGAGCTGTCATGTCCCGACGTCGCGAGACACTCTGCGAGCGAGCGCCGCGCGATGGCTGAGTTGACGCGCGACCGAGCTTGGTCAAACAGGTCCACAGACTGCTCAAGATAGCTTCGCGCCATCGTGAGGTCGGCTTGCATCAGGTGCGCGGTACCGAGTCCACGCCACACCTCTGCGAGCAGCAAACGATCCTCGACTTCGGTGCAAATCACCTCGACCTCGCGAAGGATACGGATAGCTTCTTTCGGCCGCTGAAGTCGATACTGGGTCTCACCAATGTTGATGAGCAAGAGCGCTTCCCGTCGCCGATCGCCGATCTCACGCGCCACGCTGAGGGCCTCCATCCACACCTCAAGCGCCGCTTCGTGCTCGCCACGGTCTTGATGAATCGTTCCTAAGTTATTGAGCGTGAGGACCAAGCCGGGGAGATCCTCTGCGGCTCTTCGAAGCTCAAGCGCGCGACTCAGCGAGCTAAGCGCTTCTCGGTACTCGCCGCTGTCTTGTTGGACACTGCCGATATTGTGCAGCGAAAGAGCGATGGATTTTGAATCGCCAATGGCCTCGCGTCGACCCAGGCCGTCTTGCAAAAACCTCAGTGCAGGCTCGTAGCTACCACGAAGCCAGTGCACCTTTCCGATGTCGTCGAGCGAGCTTGCAATCCCGCGATCGTCTTGCGCTGCTTGAAACAACGCGAGCCCCGTCCCAAGATGCCGCATGGCGAGCTCAAGCTGTCCGACCTCACGGTACGCTCGGCCTATACGGTTGTGCGCCGCGCCGCCTTTGCCCCTGAGGTCAAGCCGGTACGCTAGCGCCAACATGGCCCTAAACTCTTCGAGCGCCGCGTCTGTTTGTCCCAGTCGTTGCAGGACATCGCCAAGATGGTGGTGCGCATCGAGCCGCAAGCCCACATCAAAGTCACCCAAGAGCGCGAGGCCCTTGCGATAATCCTCGACGGATTTTGCATTGGCGTACCGTGATCGTGAGCGATCAGCGCTCTCAAGATAGCAGCGCGCAGCGCGTAGCGGTCGCTGGCCTTTTTCGTAGTGTTCTGCGAGCAAATCCAGCTGCTCTTCGTTGCGATCGATGAGGCGAAACTCCAGCCACTCTGCGAGAAGCAGGTGATACTCCTGTGCGCTCTGAGCGGCTACCAGCGCACCTAACATTTCGCGTTCAAGATTGTGCTTAAACACGTACTCGTCGTCGCCGGTGAGCGTGCTCTCGGGCATACGAAGCACGAAATCTTTTGCCTCGAGCTCAGCGAGCAGGTCTCGGTAGTGGTACGCCAAGTCTTCGCCACCACCCCAGAGCTCCGGAGCGCTGTTGTGCGAACGGCCCAATACGACCAAGCCTCCAAGCCAAAACACAGGGCCCATCACGGCTCCGCGCTCTAACAGCTCGCGTTCGGTCAGTGAGAGCGCAGCCAATCGAGACCGTACTGCGTCCTCGACGCTCATAGGAAGCTCAAGGGCGTCGAGCTTATCGATGTCTACCCAGGCGGTCCCGTCTGCGTGAAAGCCCACCACCTCGGACTCAAAATAGATTCGAGCGATCTGCTCTAAGAGCAACGGCGAGCCTGACGCCATCTCCACCGCTGCGTCCACCAACTCTTGCGGAACCTCCCCCAGCCCATCGCGCACGTTGTTGAGCACCGCGCGCGCTAGATCAGCCGAATCCGCTGCGTTTAAAGGGCCCAAATCGATTCGTGTGTGGCGATCACCGAGCACCATTGGCCAATCTCGGTCCGAGGCCAACAGCTCGGGTCTCGTGGTGACAAACATACACACCGGCGCGTCGCCCATAGACTCAAGAAGCTGCCGCAGAAATCTCGCGCCCTCCGCACCGGCATCGTGAAGGTCTTCGATTACGAGAATCAAAGGAGCGCGGTGTGCATCTACCTCAAACACCTTACGAAGCACCGAGCGAGCGATCGCCTCGCGAGCCAATGAGTCTTCATCGACCATCTCAAAGAGCGCAGTGCTCTGCACGGCGATCCCCATCGCAGCGCCGAGAAAGTGAACCATCTCACCGACCCGTCGTTCGCCAAACAATTCGCTCACCTTTGTGCGCAACTCGGCCTGCTGTGCGTTGGGATCCATCCGCTCAAGAATGCCAAAGCGAACGCGCAACATCCGCGAGATGGCGCCTTGCAATCCGCTGTCTCCACGGCACGGCCCGATCATCGCGCGAAGCGACGGGCGCTGCTCCTTGAGCTGCTTGATCGCTTCTGCGACGAGTCGTGTTTTTCCGATACCTGCGGTGCCGACCACCGTCACGACGTGCGGTTTTGACTGGTCGATACACGCTTGCATCGCGTGTTTGAGCGCAGCGCACTCTTCGGCTCGTCCGATAAGGGGTGCCTTTGCGATCCAGTGCTCACGTGGTGTTGCCTCCATGGTCATGGTGCTCTCCGTTGGTCCTTCGAGATTCTCATTGCTTGAAAAATACTCCGTTGCGGTACACTCCGCGACAGAACAACACCTCGGGTATCGCACCATCGACTTGATCGCAAGCCTTGCATTGCGTAAGAGTACTGTTGAAGCACATCTCCGAATAGGTCCAATGGCCGCAACACAAAGCAGCAGCAGCAACGAAAAAGTGTACCCCGCGAAGACGGTCGCGACGGTCGCGCTCGGATCGCTCGTCGGGAGTTTTCTCTTGGTGTTTGGCGGCGGTTTGCTGTTGTTTCGCTCTCGCACACAGCCGTCGGTGACCACTGGTGCGCCGCTCCCGGCTCTCAACCCCAATCGCGCGATCGCGCTCACAGCGGACCCCGACGCGGGTCCAGCGACTGAAAATCCTACCCCGAATTCGCCCGACTCCAATCCCAACGCGGTCGGTCCTTCTAACGGGACAGACCCAACAAACCCCACTCCGAGCCCGCCAGGGGCGCCGAGCGGTGGCTCAGCGACCATTGGCTCGATCTCGATCTCACGATGTTTTGACGCCGGTCCGCCGACCCCAATCCCCGGAGCAAACTGTGGTGCCCTCCCCGCGTTGCAGCAATACTTAGCGACGAAGGCCACACAGATTGGGGACTGTGCGCACGAGTCTCACGGGCGGCTCGCGCTCGTCCTAGACTTTCGCTTTTCGACAAGCTTCGCACGCGGGTGGGGCTCGCCGGCCAGCAATGTCCCTCGCGCGGGGGACGTGGCTGGGTGCGTCAAGCAGGCGATTTTGCCCCTCCCTTACGCCACTCTGGCCCACGATCACGATCGCTACTACACCACCATCCCCATCGATTTTTAAGCAATCGACGCGAATAAATGGAAAGCGAAAGTCGCTTCGCGTTAGTGTGCCGCCATTATGACAGCTGTGGTCGTTGTTGGTGCCCAGTGGGGAGACGAAGGTAAGGGCAAAATCGTTGATATTATCTCCGAACGTGCGGACTTAGTCGTCCGCTACGGCGGGGGTGCCAACGCGGGGCATACGCTCAAGGTAAACGGTCAGAAGATCGTCACCCACCTCCTGCCATCTGGAGTCCTTCATCCCAAAGTGAAGTGTCTGCTTGGCGCAGGAATGGTCCTCGATTTGAAAGTCCTCATTGATGAGATACATGAGGTCGAGCACCGCGGGATGTCTGTTCGTCCGCGCTTGACCATTTCGCCGCACGCGCACGTGACGCTTCCCTTTCAGTCCGCGATCGACCGCGCCGCCAATGCCGGTCCGCGCTCAATCGGGACCACTGGCCGCGGGATCGGACCGACGTACAGTGACAAGAGCGCTCGTGTCGGCGTTCGACTTGCCGAGCTGGTCCGTGAAGATCGAGCCGCCGCTGCGGTTGAAGCATTGGTTGAGACGTGGAAGTTGCGAGCCCGCGTGGCGGGTGCCCCTGAGCCATCGGTGCAAGAGGCGCTCGACTATGTCCTGCCCCTGGTGGCACAAATAAAGACGCTATTGGGGGACACCTCCCTTGCCGTGCATCTCGCGTTGCGTGCAAATAATCAGGTGGTTTTTGAAGGCGCACAAGGCACTCTGCTCGATCTCGACCACGGGACGTACCCGTTTGTGACCAGCTCGAACACTGTCGCGGGTGGTGCGTGCACAGGTGCAGGCGTGGGTCCCTCGCGAATTGAAGCTGTCTTTGGGATCACCAAAGCGTATTGCACACGGGTGGGTCATGGACCGTTTCCGACGGAGTTGTTGGGCGCCGCAGGAGACTCGTTGCGAGAGGCCGGCGAAGAGTACGGCGCGACCACCGGACGCCCTCGTCGGTGTGGCTGGCTGGACCTGCCAGCGCTTCGCTACGCGGCTCGGGTGAACGGGCTCACAGGCTTGGCGGTGACCAAGCTGGATATTCTCTCGGGCTACGATCAAATTCCTGTGTGTGTCGGGTACCGAATCGATGGGGTCGAGACGCAAGAGCTTCCAGTGGATGACCTGGACCGCGCCGAGCCAATTTACGAGAAATTCGCCGGCTGGAAAGAAGCCCTCCAAGGCACTCGCTCCATGGACGCCCTGCCTGTGACCGCGCAGAAGTACCTTCGAATGATCGAAGAGCGGGTTGAGGTCCCTCTGGCGATCGTGTCCGTCGGTGCTGAGCGAAGCGAGACCATTGCGCTGCGCGATCCCTTTTCTCCCTAGAATATAAAAGCTATACCAAGCCATGATAGATCGCGGCGCGCTGATCGTTGAAGGTCGACCCCACGGTGGATACCGGGGCGTACATCGCACGGCGCTCGACGCACTTCTGCGTGAAAAAAAGCAGAAATCTCTCGTCGAGAAGTACCGCGAGGCGCTGATCGAGGGCGAAGGCGTACTAACGGATTTAGACGAAGCGATCGAGTTGTTAGTTGAGGCCCAAGAGCGCAAGGCGATCGTCGAGCTGATCGTGTTCGAGGTCCCGCAAGAGCCCGCTGCCGCGCGCGGTTCACTTCCGATGGCGCTTGAGCCTCCAGCAGAGAATCTCACGCTCCTTGGGTACGACATCATTGAGTTGATTGAGCCCTACTGCTCACCACTTTCGTCCATGCCAGGGGGCGACGAGCTCAACGAGCACGGGCTGTTGCCGTCGAGGGCCAGTGCAGATGGATTGGCACTCTCGTTTAACAACCACCCCGAGGTTGAAGACCCGCTCCATCCCGTGCGCGTCTGGCTCTACGTGCCATAGCCGTCTCAATCTACCTACCCCGCGAAACCAGCTACCGAACGAGCGCGATTGCGTCGATCTCGATTCGTGCGCCCTTCGGCAGATCTTTCACCGCCACCGTGACGCGCGCCGGCGGTTTGTTCACGAAGTACTTCGCGTACACCTCGTTTGCCGCAGCGAAGTCACCCATGTCAGTCAAAAACATCGTGGTTCGAACAACGTGGTCTAGTGACGACCCTGCCGCGCTCAAGACCGCCGCAAGGTTGTCGAGCACACGGACTGCCTGTACGGCCACGGACGCGGAGGTGTCGATGGTGTTGGTGGAGGGATCGATGGCGATTTGACCGCTACAAAACACCATCCCCCCGCCCACAATGGCCTGCGAGTAGGGACCAATCGCAGCGGGGGCTTTGTCTGTTTGAACTGTTTGAATTTTACTCATTGCGCTAGTGAAAGAATGCACCAACTCCGCGGGTCCCCGAGAGCGAAATCAGCGGTGTATGACCCGAATTGTCCTGTGCTACGATGGCGATGCGGTCGCGATGACGGACAGAAAAAAACCAGGTGATTTGACAATCAACGAGCTTTCGCGATTTGAGAAGCGATCGGGACGCGTGATTCTTGAGGCCTACTCGCACTGTGAGGTTCCAGCGGGGTGCGGCGGGGTGGTGCTGCGGTACAGTGATGTTTTCGCGAGCGTGCCGATGACGCTTCGAATGGCGACCGGCAGCGTCGAGAGCGCGACGCTCTGGCTCGACGGCGAAGCGCACGTTGGCGCTTGGATGGACCTCTCCGCGGGGCGTCACAAGCTTTGCGTGGCGGTCCGTGCAGCGGAGGACGTCAATTTCTTGCAGCTTGCGCTCGCTTACGATCCAAGAACTGAGCGCCGCATCACCGGACCGAGTGAGCGACTAAACCACTTAGCCTTGCTCTCAAACAGCGAAGGCTGGCGAGTGACCGATCAAGTCCCTCACCCCTCGTGGCTCCAACCGGGCGGCGACACGCAATCAGCGTGGCGATCCCCAGCGGTGCTGGATCCCGCGACCTTGGTGCGTCGAAAGGCGTACGGCTATTATTTTGACGACCTCCACAAAGACGGTGCACGCGCCATTGGGCTTCTCAGGCACCGCGGAGCGCTGTGGTTTGAGCGAGAGTTTGAGCTGAATTTAACCGAAGAGAGGTCACTTCGATGATCGACGCTCAGCGCAGTGGAGCAGCTTTTCTCAGCGCCCACGGTGACCGATGACAGACCGAGTTGATCTGAGCGAATGGATTCACAACCCCTACGCCCGACTTCCCTCAAAGGAGCACGTTCTACAAATCTCTGACGCGCTGGTTCGCAGCAATCAGTCACGCATAGCGGCCTCCGTTCTTGACCGGCTCTGGAGCCGCGCGCCGCTTGATCCGCAGGTGTGCAGGGCTCGGCAAGAGGTGCTCGATTCACTTGCAAAAAAACTGCATAAAATGACATTTCGCTATGTGCCTGAGGGCGCCTTTGTCATGGGGAGCGAAGAGGGCGATGATGACGAGCGGCCCACCCGGATCATGCAAGTGCCCGAGTTTTGGATCGCCGACGCGCCTGTTTCTTTCGCGGTTCAGAAACACATAGAAGCGATAGATATCCAAAACGATGGCCTTCCTGCGATCGCGGACCCGTTTTACGACACCGTCACCGCCAGGCTCCTCGGGTACTACAGTGGGGCTCCCGGTTTGCGCTCCTCGCGTGCAGTCTCGAATACCGATCCGGCTCTGAGCGAGCTCCCGGCGGTGGCGCTGCGCTACGCACAATGCGAGTCGCTCTGCGCACGATTGAGCAGCACAAATTCAGGAAGATTCTCGGTTCCGTCAGAAGTTCAGTGGGAGAAAGCGGCACGCGGAGGACTTCATCAAGAGCCTTTTCCGTGGGGCAGCTCAGAGCCGAGCTCGCTGCTGTGTGACTTCGATCGGTTCAAGGATTTCTCGATCAAGTCGCCGAGAGAATTTCAGCCCAATGGCTATGGCCTCTACGGCATCGCGGGTACGGTCTTTGAATGGTGCTCTACCTTTTATGACGCGCTTGAGTACTCCGACATTGCGCTGCCGGCCGTCCCCGAGTCGGCCAAGCGCAAGCGAGTCATTCGCGGAGGTAGTTGGGCAGACTGTGCGTACGTCTGCAGGGTCTCGTTTAGATCAAGTCACGCGCCCACCGAGGGGTACAACCCCAACATTGGATTTCGTCCTGTGCTGATAATATGAGTAAAAATCCACGTCATACGCTCACCAGGCAGTGGTTCGGCTCCCTGGTGTTTGACCACCGCATTGCACGCTATCTCCCCTTCGACCACACTCTCACCGAGGCGCTGATTGCAAGCGAGGATCGCTCGATTGTTGAGGTCATGGGACCCGTCGGTGACGATGATCGCATTGACGCCTTCATTCGACACTTTTATGCCGAGGGGCTGTTCACGCACGCGCTCAAGTTTGACGGACGGGTGCAGAGTACGCCGTCGCTAAGCCGCGCTCTCACAGGCCCATTGAGCGTCCATTTGGAGGTCGTGGCGAAGTGCAACCTCACGTGCACTCACTGTTTTGCTGGAGAATTGCCTCGCAAAGCGGATCCCCTCACGCTCCCGGAGCTGGGTGTTTTGTTTGCCGAGCTCGCCCGGATGGGGACCTTTCGGCTAAGTCTCACCGGTGGCGAGCCCCTGCTACGTAAGGACCTGCTGGCGGTGATCGATTTGGCCATCGAGCATGGACTGCATCCGTGCATTACGACCAACGGGCTGCTGCTCAACGAGCGCTGGGTGCACGAGCTTGGCCAACGAACGCTCCTGTGGCTCAACGTCAGCGTCGATGGCGCCACCGCTCCCGTCAACGACCTGGTCCGTGGCGACGGGACCTTCAACGCAGTGCTCGAAAAGCTCCGTTTGCTGCGCGGAAAAGTGCCATTTTCGCTTGCGTTTACGGTGATGAAACACAATGCCTCCCAAGCGGGGATGCTCGCGGATTTGGCGCACGAGGTCGGTGCGAACAGCGCGGTCCTTCGCCCTTTGTACCCCGTCGGAGTGGCTGCGGATCACGAAGAGCTATTTCCTACCTTTGCGCAGTATCAAGAAGCGCTTGCCATGATGGGGAGCTCGAGCAACTCAGATAACTTGGAAGTGTTTGATCCCACTACGAGGGCAGAGCACCAAGCCACGGTCATTGATCACTTGGGGTGCGGAGCCGGGACGACCACAGCCTCGATCAGTGTCGACGGAACGGTCAGCCCTTGCTCGTTTTTGGGTGCCGGATTTTCAACTCGATCTATCCGCGAGCGCTCCTTCTCTGAGCTGTGGCGCGAGGGTGATAAGTTTGTAGAGTTGAGACAATTTGCTGAATCTGAAGCGACGGATTCATTTCGTGGCGGCTGCCGTGCGCGCGCGCAACACTTCGGTGGCTCGGCGTACGCAGCCGATCCGTGGGTCCGCGAGAGCGTGGCTGAAAATCGAGGCCGTCATCCGCTCAAGGTCCTCAAGTCCGTCGCTGGCATGTGCGGCTCCGGCAGCGCCAACCCCCCCCCCAGCACCGGACACGGTGAGGCGGCAAAGCTAGTTTTAAGTCCGCTAAAGCCTTAGTCTCAGGGTTGTTGCATGACCCACGTAGATCCAATTTCTTCTCAAATCGACGACTCCGGTATCAACTTCAGCGCACTGGTAGCGCGATTCGGCGACGAGAGATTTCAATGCACGTGGGGCTCACCGCAGCTTGCGCTCAGCACTAATGGAGCACTCGTCGCAATGTGTGATGGCCGCTCTGTTCGCGTGTTTGACGTAGACACCGGACTGCCGATTGAGAGCTGGACCCCTTCGAGCTGTTTAGATGCCAGTTTCGTGGTATTCTCCAGTGATCAGCAGCTATGCTGGACCAACGGCGGTGGACTGTACTGCGCACAGTTAGGCTCGCGCTCGGTGACCACCGTTGAGACTAGTTTTGACTTCCAGATTCGGGTGCTCGCTGCACACCCAACAGATGCGACTCGGGTTTATGTGGGTGGCCAACACCTCTCGCGAATCATCGATCTGACCTCGAGTGAGCAGCAGCTCGTCGTTGAGCTTCCGTTTTGGGATAGCAAACAAGAGCAGTATGACTCGGCACGGCTCGCGCAGTTTTCGCGCAACGGTGACCTCTTGGTGGTCGCCTCGACTTCAGCCCTCGACCTGTGGAATCTTCGCACCAACACCCGAATTCTTCACGAGACGACGACCGGCGATTTGATCACTTCGGCGGCATTCTCGACGGACGAATCAACGCTCTTTGTGGGTCGTCGCGATGGGCGCGTGGTCTCTTACAACACAACCAACGGTGACAAGCTTAGATTGACCGGTGTTTTTGCAGAGAACAACCACCCAGTGCTCAACCTCAACGCGTTGCACAACGGCGAAGAGATCATCTGCACAAGCGCCTACAACAACGCCGCAGTGCTCTCAACCGAAAGGTTAGAAGTGCTGCGCCGAAAAGCTCTCGGGTTCGATGCATCATCGCTCGCGCTTCATCCAAGCGGAGACTATCTGATCGGAAAATTTCTCCACAGTCAGTTCACCGGTTGGCTCACCGCGCGCCTCTCCGCCTCGTCGCTTGAACTCGAGTACGTGGTTGAGCCGCTCGGCGTGGCGGCAATCGCCTTCTCTGCAGATGGCAGAGAGCTGGTCGTCGCGCGCTTTGACTCAAGCATAACGCGCTGTGATTTGTCCGGCAAAACACTGTCGCATTGGAAGTATGATGCGCCCCAACAGTGGCTGTTGTCGGCCCACGGGGATCAGGCTTTATCGTACCGGCTCTTTGCTCATCAGATCCACGATACGCGCACCGGAGTGCAATGGGAGAGTCGTCGATCGGACAGTGAAGAGACCCGGCGCATGGGCTCTCTCTCCGCCTTCGCGCTGATGGAGAATGGAGATCAGTGGTTCGTTGAGAATGGTCGGTTGTGTCATCGACCGGGTGGCCAAGGAGAGAACCGTTATCCCGAAACACCAAAGTTTGCGAAGACAATTCAATGCGCGTTGTCGGCCGACGAGAAGCGGCTTGCGGTACGGGTAGATGGCGCGCTTTCTATCGTGCATACTGAGTCGTCAAAAGTTCACGCCAGCGCTAAATTATCAGGCAATGGTGTTGTTGCATTGGATTCAGTGAACGGTGGTGTCGCGTTGGCGCAAGCGGGCAAAAAGCTTCTGTTCTTTACCGATGACTCACTCGATGCGCCCGTTGGGGTCGCGCTTGTTCCGAACTGGGTGGGTGATCGACCCAACACTGTTGCGGTGAGCAATGATGGCCTCATCGCTGCCGTAGGCTGCAGCAGTGGGCTTGTTCATCTTGTTCGTAGAGACGAGCTTGCGGGTGCAATCAAGTTTCGTGGGTCTGGCTCCGTTCTGCGATCCGTCTGCTTTTCGCCTGACGGATCAC
>JANNCG010001334.1:0-3289 GCA_031386385.1 Myxococcales bacterium | reverse complement strand
ACTTTTCATCACCTTCGCCAGCACGCGAAATTGGCGCAGTCTTTGGGCGTCTCGCAGACGATGGTCATTGAGAATGGCGACACCGCGCGCTGGATGAACGGAAGCTTAAAAGCCGACGGGTCTGTCCCTCATGGCAGAGTGTATGTCGATCAAGGGATGGCCATCCCAAAGCGTATCTTGGATGAGCGCGCCGAGATGTATGACTCGGGCACAGTGATGGCTCGCGTTGTGGTCGACAAGTTTGGCCTCCTCGCGACAACTCCCATCATCTCAACTCGGGGAGTGCTCTTAGACAGCCCCGAGAGCGTTGTTGAGAAGCTCGCACAGGATGCCATTGAGGACTCGCTCAAGCACAGCAAGGGCGGCAAGTTTGCCCTGAGTGCAGAGGAGTCCCGCGATGCAGCAATTCGGGCTCTGCGACGAATCTATCGCTCGGGCCATCGTCGCCCGCTTGTGATGGTGCAGCTGGTGACCGCCGCCGGGACCATCATCGACTAGTTGTGACGTAGGGTGGTGGGGGGGGTTAGCGCAGCGTCTTGCCGAGAGGCGCTGAGGACAAGCCTCCGCGCAATTGCCCTCGCGAAACGCTCAGGGTCCCATCGTCATTGGCATTACTCAGGGTTCGTGCGAGATGCTCGTGCGGTACTACAACGTTTAGTCGATCAAACGAACCTCACCAGCGAATAGCTCCGAGCGACTCAGCTTCAAACTCTCACTTTTCGACACGCACAGCACCTCCCACGACCCCAGAGGAATGCCAATGACGACGGGGCCCTGAGCGCTTCGCGAAGGCACTTGCGCGGATGTCTTGTCGTCCGCGCGGGGTGTACTTCGTTCAGATACAGCGCTAATCACGATCTCGTTGTTGAACGCCTTATTGAAGGGCTTATTCAAAGAGTGTCATACTATGTCACTTGAATCTCCGTGAACTCTTCCATTGCAATTGGTCGATTGATCGCATAAATCGCGGCATTTTCTGCTCTCTTAAGCCATCCCTCGCGACCATCGAATGCTTGACGGAAGTTCAGGTGGGGGCTAATCGGACATAGACAATGACGACCGAAGTAACGGGACTAAAAGACAACTCCACCGACGATCGCGACGACCGCGCCAGTGGCCCGAAGCGACGCAGCACTGCGGAGGCCATGGCCACCAAGCAGCGCGATATTTCTGTCAGCGAGTTCTTCACGAAGAACCGCCATTTGCTGGGCTTTGACAACCCTCAGAAGGCGTTGCTCACGACCATCAAAGAAGCAGTCGACAACGCACTTGATGCCTGCGAAGAGGCCGGGATTCTACCCACCCTGACGGTCATCATCGAAGAGCAAGCCGAGGGCCGCTTTCGAGTGACCGTCGAGGACAACGGCCCAGGAATTGTGAAGGCGCAAATCCCAAAGATCTTTGCGAAGCTGCTCTACGGGTCAAAATTTCACCGCCTTAAGCAATCTCGCGGACAGCAAGGGATCGGGATTTCTGCAGCGGGAATGTACGGACAGTTGACCACGGGCCGACCCATCGTCGTGACCTCAAAGATCGGCAAGGGCAAGCCCGCGCACAAACTCGCGGTCCGAATTGACGCACGGACCAACGCTCCAGAGGTTTTAGAAGACCAAGTAGTGGTCTGGGAGCAGGACCACGGGACGCGCGTGAGCATTGAGCTCGCGGGCTTGTACCGCGGTGGGCGCGCGAGTGTGGCGGCCTACCTTGAGCAGACCGTCGTGGCGAATCCACACTTGGAGCTGACCTTTGTTCCACCGAAGGGCGAAAAGACTCACTGGCCTCGCGCGACCGAGCAGCTTCCAACCGAGACGGTTGAGATCAAGCCGCATCCGTACGGTGTCGAGCTCGGGATGCTGTTGAAGGCCTTTCAAGAAGCCGGAGATCGAAGCGCGAAGGCTGTGTTGATGGAGGACTTCTCTCGCGTGACTGAGCCTGTGGCCATCGAGCTGCTCAAAAAAAGCGGGATCGACCCGACCGCTCGAGCGTCGAAGCTTGATGGAGCCAAGATCGAGAGCGTGCACCGGGTGATTCAGATCTCGCAGGCGAGTGTTCCACCTGCGAATAAGCTGCTAAAAATTCTGTTGAAGCGCGAAGACAAATTTCAAACCGCGATTTTAGAGCTGGGCAAAAACTTCAACGCAACGCTGCTTGAAGGCTTGTGCAAGCGCGCTGGTATTGACCCCGTAGGACCGGCGAAAAAAGTCGAGCTCACGCAACTCGAGCGCTTTATCACCGCGCTTGAGGGACAGCAGGTGCGGATCCTTCCACCCCCGGCGACGTGCGTGGCGCCCATCGGCGAGACGCTGATTGTCGAAGGGTTGAAGCGAAGATTCAAGGGCGAGTTTTTCACCTCGCACACACGTCAGCCTGCGGTGTATCGCGGCAATCCGTTTGTCGTCGAGGTCGGGATCGCTTACGGGGGCGAGCTGCCTAAAGACGAGAGCGCAGAGGTTTTGCGATTTGCGAATCGCGTCCCGCTTTTGTATCAGCCACGAGCGTGTGCGACCACCGAGGCTGTGGTCAACGTGAGCTGGAAGAGCTACGCCAAAGACGGCGGGATCAACCAGCGGGGCGCCGAGTTTCCGGTGGGACCGCTGGCGGTGTTTGTGCATCTGGCGAGCGTGTGGGTTCCGTTTACCAATGAAGCGAAAGAGGCCATCGCGAGCTACGACGAGATCATCGAAGAGATCCGTGCAGCGCTGATGGAGTGTGGGCGCAAACTCGCAACGTATCTCAACGCACAGGGCGCCGAAAAATCTGAGCGCGAGCGAAAGAGCCTCTTTGAAAAATACATCGAAGAGGTAGCCGCAGCGATCGGCGAGATCACCAAGCTTGGCACGCCAAAAGTTCGCACTGATTTTCTCAGCGCGATGAGCCACTTTGTTCAGCTTGATGAGCTGAAGCCAAAGAGTGAGCCACCAACAGGCGCGCCACCCACGTCGTCAGCAGAGGTATCTAGCGAAGCGATGGACGCGGATGTGCCCGCGCCGAAGAGCAAATCTGCTGTAAAAACAGCAGAAAAAGCGTCAACCAAGGCGGCCGTCGTCCCGAAACCCGTGGAGGTCGCCGCGGTCGTGAAGAAAAATGCTGAGCGTGACCGTGCGCCCGAGCCCGCAAAGACCTCCACAACAACTGCGAAGCCAGCAGCGCCAGTCGTGGTTGCGACAACGGCCGCCCCAAACAACGCAAAGCCCGTGAGCACGGTAAAATCAGCGACAACGAAGCCTTCGAGCGGTGAATGGCCTGCGCGCCCCTCTATGACCGGAACACCAACAGCGGCCGCTCGTCC
>JANNCG010000487.1:0-2135 GCA_031386385.1 Myxococcales bacterium | reverse complement strand
GTACTGACCCGCTCCGAATCGAGTCGATGGGCTGTCGAAGCAGAGCCACGCACTTGTTGACCAACCGTTCGCCCCAGAGCTTACATGGCGGCTTCGCGTGGCTCGAATGGAACACCCGGACTGCGCTCGACCGCATCGCGCCTCGGACGATTGTTGTGCGCGAGGACACCGCGTCCGTCGGCGTCGCGCTGGACGGCACAATGAGCAGGATTCGCGCTTGGGTCAGCGGGCTTGCGCAGAGCATGAGACATGGTACCGACGACGAGGACCTTTGGTGAGCCGTGCAAACAGGTCCTGAGCCGACAAACCCAGAGCGCACAGCGAGTGAGCAGACGGTTGTGCCGCTCACCGACGATCCGGCGGGTGTCAGGGCGTGGAGATTCGCGCGCGCTTTGATGGTGGGTGCTGCTGCAACCACCGCTGATTTTGCAGTATTTACGTTCGTGCACCGAGTGCTTCACGTCGATCCGGCGATAGCGCGGGCACCGGCCTTGGCGACCGGGGCGCTCGTGCAATTTCTGGGCAACCGGATGTTCACCTTTCGCGCAACCGACGGAGATATCAAGCGACACGCGCGGCTGTTTTTTATCTACGAGGCAGGCGCCTACCTAGCCAACTTGTTGATCTTCAGTCGGCTGGTGAAATGGATTACGGTGATTCCGCCAGAGCTTGTGACGTTCTTGGGGACCTTTGTTGTGTTCGCGTTTTACAGCTATCCAGTGCGACGGTTCATCGTGTTTCGGTTGCTTCACGCCGAGATAAAGAAGTAGTACTTTGCCGTCGGCTCCTCCGGCGAAGGTCACAAATTTGCGGCTCGAGTCTGTTTGGTGCTTGCATGACAGGCCCCCGATGATCAACAGCGCAAAGAAAGACCTCGTCAATAAAACAGCGACAAAACCCGCAGCAAAACCGAGCCCGTCAAAGACCAAGCCTGTGGCGAAGAAGGCAGCAGCAACGAAGCCTGTTGCGACGAAGAAGAGCAGCAAGCCGAAGGTGGCAAAGGTCTCCCCGAGCGCTGGGCTGTCTGTTGAGCAATGGGTCGCGAACAAGTCCACCGGATGGCAAACGAAGGCCATCAACAAGATCATTGAGATTGTGCGCGAGGCCGCGAAAGCTTCGACCGTTTCGATTAAGTGGGGGCAGCCAGTGTTTCAGCAAGGCGGACCGTTTGCGTTTGTTCGTGGAGCGAAAGCGCACGTCACGATGGGCTTTTGGCGAGGGGCTGAGCTTACGGATAAAAAAGGAGTCTTGGAGGGTGAAGGCGTTCGAATGGCGCACGTGAAGTTTAAGTCCCTCGAAGAGATTGACGAGAAAATGCTCGCTGCGTTTGTTGTGCAAGCGGTCAAGCTCAACTCTTCAAAAGGCGATCCGACAAAGCGTGCATGAACCCTCGGGATCCGAAGGCGCTACGAGAGTTGCAACCAGCAGCAAATGGAGATGTGATTAAGCGACCGGAGCGACTGCGGCGGGCTCTATTGCGGCTTTGTCTGGGCCGATGATTCCTCCGACGGTCGCCAGCGACGTCAGGGCTTCGAGGACACCATTAAGCTCTTCGTACGTGTGGCCGCGGGTGACATTCAACCGCAAGCGCTCTTCGCCTTTTTTCACGCCCGGATACGTGATCGGAACC
Source organism: Myxococcales bacterium (assembly GCA_031386385.1). Lineage (GTDB taxonomy): Bacteria > Myxococcota_A > Polyangia > Polyangiales > JANNCG01. The sequence goes on along the minus strand of JANNCG010000487.1, from coordinate 505 downwards.
AAGTGAAAACCTTGCTCATACAAAAAGTGATGCAGCATGAGAGTCTTGGCCTCGTCACGAATGAGCACGGGCATAATGTGCGTGTTGGACATCCCGAGGTCAAACCCACGCTCGGTGAGCTTGTCACGCATGTATTTCGATTTCTCGTGAAGCTCGCCGACGAGGGCCGGTGCGTTGTCTTCGAGCATCGTCAAGATCGTGCTCGCGGCGGCCACAATCGGTACCGGCAGCGTGGCCGAGAACACAAACGAGCGTGCGGTGTGCTTGATCAAATCGATCACTGAATCGCTCGCCAAAATGATCCCACCGATACCGCCAAACACCTTACTAAAGGTAGAGACCACCACCGGGACCGTTCCCTCGATCCCGAAGTGCTCGAGCGCTCCGCGTCCGTGAGTCCCGAGCGTCCCGGATCCGTGCGCGTCGTCGACGACGAGCACAGCACCAGCCTCGTCACAGACCCTCACCAACTCAACAAGTTTGCCCATGTCACCGTCTAGCGAAT
>JANNCG010000479.1:0-6582 GCA_031386385.1 Myxococcales bacterium | reverse complement strand
ACGATCTTTGCGTTTGCCCTCGGGGAGCCTCCCTAGGGCGGCGTCGAGGAGCTCATCTGTGAACAATGACTTCAGCATGAAAACAAAACCGTTCTATGACGCTAAGGCTAGCAGGTTTTGCTGGAAATTAAGCGAGAATTGCTTGATACGTTAACTCTCGACTGCGTAAGTGTATTCGCAGTATTGACTCTGCGTTCAGTCGCAGTTCTGCCGCGAGACAATAGAGAGCGAAAGTAAGTAATGATCGATACCTCAGCGATGGTGCACACCGCAATCTTGGGAGTGGTTCAAGGGATCACTGAGTTTTTGCCGATCTCAAGCGATGGCCACTTGGCGCTTGGCCAGCGGTTGCTTCACATGAATGGTGGCTTAGAGATGACCGTCCTGCTGCACGCAGGGACATTGCTTGCCACGCTACTGTTGTTTCGCACCGACGTCCTTGCGTTGTTGAAAGAGTGTTGGCTGCTGCTGAAGCAGCCGTCGAGGGCGCGGACAGAGCCGCGGGCGATGGAGTTGGTGGGGATTGTGATTACCAGTATTCCAACGGCGGTCATTGGTCTGGCGTTGAGGCATCAGGTTGAGGCGTGGAGTCGGGTGATGTGGATTGTGGGCGTGTGCTTTTTGGGCACCGGAGTGGTTTTGCTTTTGTCGCGCTTGGGCAAAGAGACACCAGATCCAGCGGGCTGGCGTTGGACCCCGACGCGTGCGTTTCTTATTGGACTCGCTCAGGGGGCAGCGGTTCTTCCAGGGCTGTCGCGGTCGGCATGCACTCTCGCGGTCGCGCTGTTGTTAGGAGCGCCGCCAAAGGACGCGTTTAGATACTCGTTTGTCGCTTCACTTCCGGCCGTTGGGGGGGCGTTGCTGCTTGAGCTGAAAGATCCTGGAGCCATGAGCCGAGCGGGTGGCTTCGCGGGAATTTTTGGCGCCGTGGTCGCATTTTTTGTGGGAATTGGCGCGTTGATCGCGCTTCGAGGTGTGATCTCAAGAGGCAAATTGTGGGTGTTTGCTCTGTATGTAATTCCGCTCGCGTTGGTGGTATTGACGATGAAATGACAGCGCGAAGCAACGCAAGTGAGCACTTAAAGCACCTACAAATAGCCGTCCTCGCGGGGGGATCTGGGACGAGGTTTTGGCCTGCCTCGCGCAGAGCATGGCCCAAACAGTTTTTGGCCCTCGGGCCCGACGCAGAGGTCTCGTTGATTGAGGCCACTGTGAAGCGAGTCCTGGGGTTGGTCCCGCTTGAGCACATGATGGTGATCACAGGCGTGGCGCTTGAAGCGGCAACACGCGAGCTGTTAAAAGCAAATTTGCCTGCAAAAATACTGGCAGAACCCGTCGCTCGCAACACCGCTCCCGCCGTCGCTTGGGCAGCCCGCGAGGCGATGTTGAGCGACCCAGACGCGATCGTGTGTGTGCTTCCAGCGGACGCATATATCAAAGACACCGATGCGTTTTGTGCAGCGCTTACAAAAGCAACCGAAGCTGCTGCGGGCGGCAACATCGTGACGTTGGGGATTGAGCCGACACGGCCCGAGACGGGCTATGGCTATCTTCACGTGGGCGAAGCGACAGAGATTGAAGGCGTGTTTCGTGTCCGCGCTTTTGTCGAGAAGCCCGATCTAGCACAGGCGCAAAAGTATCTTGCTGGCGGCGAGCACTTGTGGAACGGCGGGATCTTCGTGTTTCGCGCGTCGGTGATGGATCAAGCGGTGCGAGAGCATCTTCCTGCGTTGTGGGAGGGGATGAACACCGTTGAGCACGCGAAGAAGACACTGGACACCGCTGGGCAGCTTGAGGCGATTCGCACTGTATTTATGGGGCTAAAATCAGTCTCGATTGACTATGGCGTGATGGAAAAAGTGTCGGCGGTGGATGTGGTTCGGGCGGACTGTGGATGGAGTGACGTCGGGAGCTGGGAGGCGAGCTGGGAGCTGGGGGCGAAGGACGACGAGCAAAATGTTCGTCACGGTGATCCGTCGCAAATGGTGTTGATCGACAGCAAGCGGACGTTTGTGAGCGTTCCGAAAAACAAGGTCGTCGCGGTCATCGGAGTGCAAGATTTGATCATCGTGGACACCCCAGATGCGCTCTTGGTGATGCCTCGGGCGAGGGCGCAAGAGGTCAAAGCCGCGGTGGATGCGCTGATCGCCGCGAAGAAAACCGAGTATATTTGATGGTTTTGGCGATGTTCGGTCAACCCGATTGCAGGAAATAAACCCCTTTGCCGAACAATGACTTAGGATAGCGACGCTTTGAGCTCAGTAGAGCGTGTCGACGCCCTCGCACGTATTCACATGTTTTCAGGTCTCACCCGACGTTCACTCGAACGGATCGCTACCATTGCGTCTGAAGAGAGCCACGGGTTGAACACCGTTTTGTTTCGCGCAGGCGATCCAGGTGGAAAGCTGTACCTCATTCTCGACGGCAAGGTTCGCATCTCGCGCGAGGTCTCGGGGATGGGCGAAGAGGCGCTCGCGGTGCTGGCTGCGGGTGATTATTTCGGCGAAATGGCGCTCGTTGATGACGCTCCGCGTTCGGCGGATGCGCGAGTGCATGAGCGCTGCAAGCTGCTCGCGATCGACAAAGACGCCATGCAACATTTGCTCTTTTTGCACAAAGAGATCGCCTACGAGATCTTGTGGAACGTGGTGCGCACCCTCGCTGCTCGCCTTCGCGAGACCAACGAGAAGATGACCTTTCTCGCCGCGAGCGGCAAGTTTAGCTGAGCGCTTCAGGCGGGTTCACCGCGCACTTACGGGACTGCTGCCGATGGGAGCCTCGCGTGCACGATCGCGTCCGCGACAAACACAGCCACTGAAAAAAACACCGACGCGATGGCGCTCATTTTTCGCCCGGAGCCAAACGGCAGAGTGTCTTGGATTTTTTCAGATGAATCCTCAGGTGCACAGGCACACGCGATGGCGAATGCGCACGCGGTGAGGCTCCAGTGCGACATGCGCTCGAGCCACAGGCCTGCGCTGAAAGACTCAAAAAAAACTGCGCGCCGGTGGGTGCTCTCAAACGCACGCTGCCCCCAAAAACCGGTCACTCCGATGATGATACCTAGCAGCGCACCAACACGAGCTGCCCAGGTGGCGTGCTTGGGTGTCTTGCTCAGCGCAACAACCAGCATCGAGGTGGTCATCGCGACGGCGCTCACAAGGTGAACAACCGAGTGCGCTTTCATGGTACCAGCGCTCCTTGAAGCAGCGATGTCAGCGACGAGATCCCCAGGAAGCCGATGAAAACGCGCTGCATTTTGTCTGGAAATTTCTTCGCCAACCCGATGAAGCTCACAAAAAATAGAAGCATCACGTACCCAGTAAGCGAGCACCGGTCTACAAACGCCGATCGCTCAGTGCTCAAGACCGCGAGTGGGCTGATCTCTGGCGCGATCTTCACCATCGCCACGCGCAACAAGGCATAGACCGTTGGCGTCAACCCGAAGGTGAGCGCGAGGCTGGTCATCAACGAGCGTTGAGTGTTGCTCACACTTTGGGCTTCAGTCATGGTGGGTGCTCTGAAGGTGTCGCAAGAGGGAGCCCTGAGCGATGGGCTCTCACGCGAGGACACTCGGGGTCTTGGCTGACGGTGCCCTCAAGATAGTGCGAGACGATCTTGCATCCGCCGCGACAGACCGCGCGAAGATGGCACGACGTGCAGGGCTCGCTAGGGTTTGCGACATAGTCGTGAAAGAGATTCTCTGGGATATCGTGCGCAAATGAGCAGGGTTTTCGCTGGCCATTCTGGGTGATCGCGACCAGGTGTCGCCCCGCTTCGCAGCCAAACACTCCCCAACGCTCAAGCTGCGAAGCCGTAAGCGACGACTGGGACAAAAATGGAACAAGCGCGCAGTCAATCCGCACAGAGACCTTGCCCTGAAAAGTTTGAGTGAGCTGCTCGATCACCTTGGGAAGCGCGCTCACTTGCGAAGGGGAGAGTCGCTTAGCCAGGTAGTCCACCGACGCGGCGCGCCCGGCGGGTTTGTATCGAAGCAGTTGAACCTCAACGACTCCGAGTGAGGCGACGTGAGCGAGGGTCTCTTCGAGGTGCGCAAAAGAGTCTCGGGTCAGGACATAGTTGATCCCAACGCGAATGTTTTTTGCAACAAGCGCGGCGATAGCAGTCTCGGCGTGCGAGCTTGCGTTGACGCCCCGCACAGCTTCGTAGGAGCCAGCGACTCCATCGTGGCTGACATTAATCTGCGAAAATGCTGATAGATCGTGATCTTCACGGAGGCCAATTCCGCTGGTTGTGACCACAACGGTGAGCTGGTGTTCGCGGGCGAGAGTTGCAATGGCGTGAAGATCTGGATGTGACAGCGGCTCGCCTCCACCAAGGGCCACGGTGAAGACAGACTGTGCTTGAAGCTCGGCAAACGTGGTCTTGAGCTGCGTGAGATCAACGTGTTGACCATTGGGTGTTGCGTTTTGATAGCAACCTTCGCAGCCAACTGCGCACTGTGAGGTGATCGCTACGTGGGCTTCAAGGGGCGCTGTACTGGTGTCGGTCTTGTGAGACCAGCGAGCTTCGCCGTCAATACCAAGTGAGCGAGCACGGGCGCGGGTGATGGCGACGAGGGTTCCGTCGGAGAGGCCGAGCCATGCTCCGAATGATTCGAGACGTATTCGCATGGGAGGTTGTTTGGGCCAAGCAACAGTACTGCATTTGAGCGCAAAAACCTCGGGTGAGTGCAGCAAAGGGCACACAAGCCTCACGGGGTGCTGTGTTATGTTCGCAGAACTAGATAATGAGCGAGCAAGAGACTTCAAGATACAGCGCGTTTAGAGCCGTCCCAAGGACCGGCGTGATTTATGTGACGATGGAGGCGAGCAAACGTGGGTACTCGCCCGCCGATACGGACTGGTGCAACCTTGGACAGGGGCAGCCCGAGACCGGCGCGCTCCCCGGCGCGCCTGCGCGAGTTGAGTCCATCGCGATTGATCCCAACGACCAAGAGTACGCTCCCGTTGCGGGACTTTGGGAGCTTCGCGAAGCGGTCGCGTCACTCTACAATCAGCTGTATCGACGGGGATTGCCTTCGAAGTACTCTGCAGAAAACGTGAGCATCTCGGGTGGTGGTCGCGTGGCTCTCACGCGCGCGGCGGCGGCGCTAGGGACCATTAACTTGGGGCACTTTCTGCCGGACTACACCGCATATGAAGAGCTGCTGGATGTGTTTCGGTTGTTCTCGCCGATTCCGATTTTGCTAGAGCCCGAGCAGGGATACGAGTTTAGCGTTGAGCAGCTTCGGCGTGAGATCAACGGCCGAGGACTGGGCGCGCTGTTGCTCTCAAATCCCAGCAATCCGACTGGCAAACTTATCGCAGGCGAAGAGCTTCGCGCGTGGGTTTCTACGGCTCGCGAGCTTGACTGCACGCTGCTGATGGACGAGTTTTATTCGCACTACATCTGGCGCGACGACGCTCGTTTTTCTGGCACCATGGAGAGCGCCGCTCGCTATGTCGAAGACGTGGACCGCGACCCTGTGGTGATCTTTGACGGACTCACCAAAAACTGGCGCTACCCTGGCTGGCGCGTCACGTGGACTGTGGGTCCCAAGGCGGTGATTGAGACCGTCGCGAGCGCAGGCAGCTTCTTGGACGGCGGGGGCAACAAGCCTGTGCAACGCGCGGTGGTTGAGCTGATGACCCCTGAGTATCGCGAGCGTGAAACAGCTGCGATTCATGAGGTATTTCTTCGCAAGCGAGAGCTGATGTTGCGGCGACTCAAGAGCATCGGGGTGAAGTTTGATCGCTATCCCGACGGGAGTTTTTACGCCTGGGGATCGGTTGCCAATTTGCCCTCGTCCATCAACACGGGGATGGCTTTTTTTCGCGCAGCGCTAGAGCAAAAAGTGATCACTGTTCCGGGTGAGTTTTTTGATGTGAACCCGGGCAAGCGGCGTATGGGCCGAGCGTCGCGCTTTCGAGACTATGTGCGGTTTTCGTTTGGGCCGAGCGAAGATGTGCTTACCCGTGCGCTGGATCGGCTTGAGATCCTCGTGAAAAATGCTGGATAACGTTAGACCTATAAAGAGCGACCTGGCAACACAGACCCAGGTCACGTCCGTGGGGATGCGCACACAGCTTGCGGTGGCGCTCACGGTGGTCTTGATTCTCGCCGCGGTGTTGGCCAACACTGCGATTCGTCCGTTGACCGCAGCGGCGTCACGGTCTGTGCGAAAGCGCGCGGCGGTGACGTTGGTGCGCGCGGTGGCGGGGCAGGTGGCGATGCTTCCACAAGAGCGCTCATCGCTTGAACCGTTGGTCACAGACACCGTTGGCGAGGGCGCCCTCACGGCAGTCACCGTCCTCGATTCACGTGGAAATTCACTTGCCCGCGCGGGCTCACTCATTCACCGTCTACCCCGCGCGCCCTTTGTGGACACGCAAGAAGAGAGCGGGCACACGCTGTACTTGGTGACGGCGATTCCGTCTGGTGGGGCGATGGTGGCGGAGGTCTCGTTGGGACAGACGGCGTCTGAGCGCGGGCTTGTGGCGGGCGTGCTGTTGTACACGCTGGTCGCGTCGGCCACGGCGTTGTTTGTGCTTTACGCATTGCTTACTCGTTATGCGGTGC
>JANNCG010000445.1:0-2249 GCA_031386385.1 Myxococcales bacterium | reverse complement strand
CGTTGATACGTGCCTTGATGTTGTAGTCCAGATCCAGATCGCCCCACTCGGTGTACGAGTTTAGGGCTTGGCCTCGCAGCTCGCTAACGGACTTCATGCCCTTTGAGTCCAAAAAGTCACTCAGCCCTTCGATCATGTCCTCAACAATGCGATAGCCGTAGTGCATCACGGCGGTGCACACCTGAACGCTCGTGGACCCGAGGGCGATAAACTCAGCGGCGTCGCGCCAGTTTGAGATCCCGCCAATCCCAGAGATTGGGAGCTTGCCTGCGAGCGGATTTTTCGCGACCTGGCTGAGCATAAACAACGCGATGGGCTTCACGGCGGGACCGCAGTAGCCGCCGTTTGTCGACTGGTTGCCCACCCTCGGCAGCGGAACCATCCGGTCCAAATCAAGCCCAATCAGCGACTTGATTGTGTTGATGAGCGAGATGGCGTGAGCGCCACCCTTTGCAGCAGCTTCTGCCGGCTCGTTGATGTCGCCGGTGTTGGGCGTTAGCTTAATAATCACTGGAATTTTGGCTTCTTCCACCACCCAACGCGTGATCTCTTCGAGCACTTTGGGCTCCGATCCCACAGCGCTGCCCATGCCTCGCTCACACATCCCGTGCGGACAGCCGAAGTTCAGCTCAAGCAGGTCAGAGCCAACGTCCTGGACCTTCTTGATGATCTCTTTCCAGTTTTCGCGCGTGTCCACCATCAGCGACGCCACGAGGGTGTTTTTGGGGTACCGCTTTTTGACCTCGTACATCTCACGAAGGTTCACCTCCAGCGGTCGGTCCGTTATAAGCTCGATATTATTGAGTCCCATCATTCGCGTGTTGCCGTAGTCTACTCCGCCGAAGCGCGAGGACACGTTGGTCACTGGGTCGCCCAGTGTCTTCCACACAGCGCCACCCCACCCGGCGTCAAACGCACGCATCACTTGCCCGCCAGTATTCGCGGGCGGAGCAGAAGCGAGCCAAAACGGGTTGGGAGATTTCACTCCGCAAAAATCAATACTTAGATCAGCCATGGAAGTACTTCTTCTTTCTCTTTGCCTACGCCAGCGCCCTGAGCATGTCGCGCACGGCAATCTTTGCCTCTTGCGCAGCGTTTACCACTTCTTTTCCACCATTTACGCAGTCGCCGCCGCTCCACACTTTGGCGTTCGCTGTGCGATGCGTTGCGGGGTCTACCGAGACCCGGCCTTTCGCATCAAGCGTTACGCCGTTAAACGACAACGCGAGCTCGGTCGCACGATTTTGACCAATCGCGAGCGCGATCAGCTCGACCGAAATGAGCTCTTCAGTCCCCGCAACAGCGCGGCCGTCTGTGGCGTGCGCAAGCTTCACTGCTGTGAGTTGCTTCGTCGAAGGATCGCGGATGTACTCAGTCACGACTCGGTTCTCAAGGACTCTCACGCTGTGCTTGCGGGCATAATCAACCTCGTGCGAGTACGCGCTAAGCTGCGCCCGGCCGCGTCGGTAGACCATTGAGACGTCTTCTACACCGAGCAGCGCCAGCTCGTGAGCGATGTCAATGGCGGTGTTGCCTCCGCCAATCACCAGGGCGCGCTTAACGCCCTTGATCGACGTCGTGGGATCGCTCTTGATCTTCTCAATCAACTCAACGGCACCCCAGACACCGGGGCCGTCTTCACCCGCAGCACCAAGTCGCGAGTCTTCGCCGAGACCGAGACCGAGAAACACCGCATCGTAATCGCGCAGCAAATCTGCAGCCGAAATACAACCTGGAGCAGACGCTCCGGACACAATGGAGGTGCCACACTGCAGCTCAATGTCACCTAAATCGGTGAGCCACTGCAGCTCTTGCAGCGCGTCGTTGGCAAGTAGTTTGTATGGCGCGATTCCAAGTGTGTTGAGCCCGCCTGGGATGCTCTTGCGCTCGAAAATGACCGCTTTGTGGCCCTCGATCGCGAGCAACGCCGCAGCGGCAATAGACGCCGGTCCGCTGCCAACCAAGGCGATCTTTTTGCCCGTCGTGGCCTTGCGCTGAAAGAGCGAGCTCATGGGAGTCTTTGCAAGCACGCTGTGTGTTGCAAAGCGCTGAAGCCGGCCAATTTGGATAGGCGGTCTGCCCCAGGCGTTATAGACGCACGCGCCTGCGCACAATACTTCAACGGGACAAACGCGAGCGCACGAGTAGCCGAGAATGTTCTCGGCTAAAATGGTGCGGCAGGCGCCGGTGGTGTTTTCCGTTGAAATTTTGCGGATAAAAGTGGGTATGTCGATGCCGGTCGGACAGGC
>JANNCG010000431.1:0-3518 GCA_031386385.1 Myxococcales bacterium | reverse complement strand
CTCCCGAGCCGCAGTGTCAACTGACCTGTGTTCGTGCGCAAACAGACTCGTCCGAGAGTTGCCGTTGCGCCCAGGTCGCGATAGCGTGTGGATCGTGAACCGAGTTTCGCCGCTATTTTTACTCGTCGTTTTGGGATGCGGGGCACGGAGCCCCTTGGCCACTGCCCCAGCACGAACATTCGGTGACGCCTTCAGCGGAACTGCAGATGTCTCGACGGCACGGTGTCAAATTCAGATCATCGGCACACCCACCAGAGTCTTCGTCAACACCGTGATGAACGGAACCGTAGACACCCCAGTGATCGCTCGCCGCCCATTGGGCTTTGACTTAGCAGCACGCGGGCGAGATGCGCCTGCCGTGCGACAGCTCCGCGCCGTGGTCACCGTCGCAAACGGAGCGCTCTCAGTCACAGAAGCGCCCGTTTCGCGGAGGTCTGTCCTTTCTTCGGCCATCGCGGCAGATGGTGGCCTTAACCGACTCTATCGCTGCTTTATGACCGCTCGCGCGCTCGATCAAACGAGCGTGATAGATTTTGCGCGAGTGATCGGGGCGGGTGCAGAAGAAATCGTGGGCTCGAGCGATTTGGTCCCACCGAACGCTTACGGGTGCAATGCGTTGAGCGCTGTTGGGACTGAGGTGTTCGCGTTTGTGACCGTGCAAGAGGGAGCCGGCGGTCGACCTGTGCTGTTGCACTCGCAGCTAGGAGTAGCAGCGTTTTCGCTGGACCGATTTGAGCTCGCGCCGACCGCGTTTTCTGGCGTAAACGCGACCACTGATTTTGTAACCGGGGTAGGCCAAAGCCCCTCCCTTGTCGCGTGGGTCACCGCCGACATGACCTCTCGGCAGTACAATATTCGCACGCGACGCGTGGGTGCGACTACTGCCCTGCTCGACACTGTGGCGGCTGAAAACGGCGACACGATCAGGGCCCTCCCAGGGATTGCGTCGCGGGGCAACGGCTCAAGCATCGCGCTGGCGTTTGCAGGAAGCGGACGAGTCCTGGTGCGGGCCGCAAACGGAAGCAAGACCCGCAGTGAGCCGATCGGATTTGATATGGGCGCCGAGAGCTCGCCTGCGATCGTCGCGTTTGGAGACGGGTGGTTGGTCGGGATGCTGGCTTATGGCGACGAAGATCCCTCAAGCGGAACCCTGGTGATTCAAGCGATCAACGCACAGGGCGCACTCGAGGGTCGCGCGATTGAAGTCCCGATTCTTCGAGTGGAAGCAAACCGAACCCAGTTGAACGCCGCCACCGACGGAAGCACCGCGATGTTTCACTGGGACGGCGTCGACCCCGGCACTCGAGAAAACTCTACCTTCGCGCTCGCAATCACGTGCAGGTGACCTATTGCGACACTTCGCGCGTAGGCATCCACTCGGACGTCATGGCGTACTGCTGCTGACACGGCAGCGCAATAAACTGACCCTGCCCGACACCGAGCACGCCGGTACAGTCTCCTCCAGGGATAATCGCCCAGCCCACCGTCTGCAGGGCCGAAAAGGCAGGCCAATGAGAGTCCGCGCCGCCGTCACTCACGATGCCGCTGTCTTGCGGCCGCACCATCGCGTCACCGAATCCGTCGGGCACCGGCATCCCGTCAAGATCCACCGCCATGCCATTACCCCGATGAGCGGCGATGTCTAAGTACGGCAAATTGCCCGTAATCTGCCCATCAATCACCTCAACTCGCCGCAGCGCACAACCCGCAACACCCGTGCGAGTGTTCGCGGCGCGCACGACAATCGCACGATCATCGACGAGACGAAACTGTTGCGTCCGCGAGTCATGCGTCCCGGTCGCATTGATCCCCGCTGCAGGGATCCGCCACTTGACCAGCCCCGGCAGAACACTCAACTCAAGGACATAGGTCTGGGACATCCCCAACGAAGGAGCGCTGAGCCCACACGCGTTGGTTGCTTGGATCGTCCGCACGGTAAACACCGCGCCGTTTCCGATTCGCGTCGTCGGTCCACAGCCTTGTGCAGACGCGCTGATGGCCAACATCCAACCGAGGGTCAAAACAATTTGTGCGCGCATCCCTTGCGGCTAGCAGATCCGCGCGACTCACCGCCAGTTTTCTACAAGAGCTCCCTTCTCCCGCCAACGCCATGGGGCGCTGCGTCACGGCGTGAAGGGTGAAGGTTGTCCGCACAAATTAGTGTAATGTCCGCGCCCGATGAAACCGCCCATGATCCGCAAGCAAGACGCGCTCGATTATCACTCGCAAGGTCGCCGAGGAAAAATCGAAGTGATCGCCACCAAGCCAAGCGCCACGCAGCGTGACTTAGCCCTGGCCTACTCGCCCGGCGTTGCAGAGCCGTGCCGTGAGATCGCCCGGGACCGAGACCTGGTGGACAAGTACACCGCGCGGCAAAACTTGGTTGGCGTGATCACCAACGGGACCGCGGTGCTGGGCCTGGGCAACATTGGACCCTACGCCGCCAAGCCCGTGATGGAAGGCAAGGGAATGCTGTTTAAGAAATTTGCCGACATCGACGTCTTTGACATTGAGGTGGACGAGCTTGATCCGGACAAATTTATCGAAGCCGTCGCGCGGTTAGAGCCCACATTTGGCGGGATTAACCTGGAAGACATTCGTGCGCCCGATTGCTTTTACATCGAAGAGAAGCTGCGGGAGCGGATGAGCATTCCGGTGTTTCACGATGACCAACACGGGACCGCGATCATCACGGGTGCGGCGCTGCTGAACGCCCTTGAGCTATCGGACAAAAAGATCGATCAAGTGCGGGTGTGCTGTTGTGGCGCCGGTGCCGCTGCGGTCCGTTGCATGGAACTCTGGGTCGCCCTCGGAGTGGTCCGCTCGCACATCACCATGGTGGATAAGTTTGGTGTTGTATTCGAGGGTCGCACCGAAGAGATGGACCCCTACAAGGGCGCTTTCGCCACCGCGACCGAGGCCCGTACGCTCGCGGACGCGATGCGGGGCAAGGATGTGTTTGTCGGACTCTCAGCGGGCAACGTTGTCACGCCCGAGATGCTCAAATCCATGGCCCGAGCACCCATCGTGTTTGCGCTCGCCAACCCCGATCCAGAGATTGACTACGAGTCCGCCACGCTCGCACGGCCGGACGCCATTGTAGCCACGGGACGCAGCGATTTTCCTAACCAAGTGAACAACGTCTTGGGGTACCCGTACGTATTTCGCGGGGCGCTTGATGTCCGTGCCCGCACGATCAACGAGGCGATGAAGCTCGCCGCAGTGCGCGCGATTGCGGAGCTTGCGAAGATTGAAGTGCCAGACCGAGTGACGGCTGTGTATGGACTGAAACAGCTGAAGTTTGGGCCCGACTACATCATCCCAAAACCCTTCGATGACCGCGTCCTGGTGTGGGTCGCACCTGCCGTTGCAAAAGCCGCAATGGAGTCTGGTGTCGCGCGCGACCAGATTGATCTCGACGCGTACCGTGAAGCGCTCGCGAGCCGTGTCTCGCCGACCCGGCACACGCTTCGTAAGATCTGGGCAATTGCACGAGCAAACCCCAAGCGCGTGGTGTT
>JANNCG010000407.1:0-2848 GCA_031386385.1 Myxococcales bacterium | reverse complement strand
GTGATCGCGGACGTGGACGCGGACGATCATGCCGACATTGTGGTGGTCTCGAATAACTACTATCGAGGTGCGCCCAGATACTATCAATGCCCCAACGGGACGATGGGACCGACGGGCATTCGCGTTTACTCCGATCCGTTTAACAACTGGGTTCGTACGCGCAAGATTTGGAACCAGCACAGCTACCACGTCACCAACATCAACGACGATGGGACAGTCCCGCGCAACGAGACGCGCAACTGGACTGTTAGGAGCTTGAACAACTTTCGGCAAAACGTGCAGCCCGAGGGGTTGTTCGATGCGCCAGATTTGGTTCCGATCGATTTGGATGCGGACACCCGTGCATGTGCGGCGGAGGTGACTCTTCGTGTACGTGTGGTCAACCGAGGACGCTCCGGCGCCCCAGCTGCGATCCCGGTCACATTTCGCGTGGGAAATCCCATGGGAGTTAACCGCGTAGTGGGTCGAGCGGTGACCACTCGAAGGCTGCTCCCGGGCGAGAGTGAGGTGCTCTCTGTGCGGTACGTGTTGCCCGTCGACATGCAGCTTGTCTCGATGCAGTACTACGCGGTGATCAACGATCCGATGGCTATGCCGTTGGGCGCTCTTCGGGAGTGCCGTACCGAAAACAACACAACCACACCCAAAATGTTTCAGTGTCTCTCGCCGGGCTAGCCAATGACATTTGCTTATAAGCTATTGCGATCGCTTGTAGTTGCGAGTTTTGGGTTCGCGTTGGGCGGGTGTCCGTCGCCTAGGACAGCTGTGTCTGCGAAGCGGTATCAGCGCAGCATCTGGCCGAGGCGCGCTGAGGACAATCCTGCGCGCGGGGTGTACCTCGTTCAGATAGAGCGCTAAAATCTCCCCCGACATCTGGTGGCCGCTCTAGAGGTTTGGTGCTGCCTGCGGTTTGCCGGATGTGTCAGCTCTGCAGTGGCGGGTGTTGAGACAGCGGTTTTACGGCGCGATGGTCGTTGTTTCTGCGCTGTGTGCCATCACGTCGGCTCTGCGAAATCGCAGCGGTTGTGAGACCCCGTTGGTCCAGTTGTCCAGCTGATCGCGCCAGAATGGGCTCGCAGGATCACCGCTGTTGCCCAGCGCGAAGTTAAGCGAAGCCTCTGGAGTGCCGTCGGCAGCGAAGCCAATCACCATGCGATAGCAGGCTCCACCACCGCTCTGATGAAACATGCGCGCTGCTGCCCGGCCGCTCTCTAAAAAGGGTCCCGCCGAGACGTTCACGGTGCCGATGGAGCCGTGGGTGACTGCGGTTCCGGCGTCAAAAATGCCTGGTGGCTCGAAGAGTGAGCCAAACCTAGTGCGGTGAAAATCGCGCCAGTGATAGTTGTTTGGTGCCACTCCATTGAACCGCTGAATGAGCCACTGTTTGGTGTCTCTGAGAGCTAACAGCACCGTGCGATCGTGACCGTCTTGCAGAAGCGCCTCGGCCATCGGGAAGGAGCCGTTCATGACGAACACCATAATCTTTAGCGCATAGGTGACATCGGCGCCGTAGATGGGATCAAACACGAGTCCAAGATCATCCGCGAGCACACGGCGGGCCAAGAAATTTTGCCATCCCTCATACGCAACGGCTTCCGATGAATCGCGGTCCATGCGTCGATCCCAGGCGCGCAACATTGTTGCGAGAGTGGTCAGATCTGCATCATTGCGAAACTCGGCGAGGTTGGGATCTGTGCCCACATGACTCATGGCGGTCTCGAGATGTGGGAGCATTTCGTCAGCAAAAATGCTGTGCGTATCCATTTGCAAATCGTGCATGGATTGCCGATTCACGCGCGCACCACCCATCTGTGCGCGGGTTGTGAGCCGCGTGAGCTCTTGCTCAATGCGCGTTGCCCGAGTGCCAGGATCAAACCAAGAGCCATAGTACCACGCGTCATCGTCGCTGCGGCCGTTTGCGGTAAACCCAAACGGATCGTTGTTGGCGCTGGCGAGAAACCCTCGCGCGCCCCCACGCGAATGCGGAAAAGCGTTCAGTGGTGCGAAGCGCTCCATGGACCACACCGAGCGGGCGTTGGCGCCGGAGAGAATCCGGTTTGGTGTGTGTGGTAATTCAGCGGGATTTCCACGGTCCGGGAGGTCTACGTGGACGCGGTAGGCGATTGAGTTTTGGTCCGCGAAGACAAAATTAAATGCACCGTTCTCCATGCGATCAACCGCGCGCTCAAAGTCCGGGACGCTCTGGGCGACGTCGAAGGCGAAGAACACATCCGCGTCGATGGTCGCCTTGAAACCGGTCCATCGAAACAAGATGCGATTGCGTGGCCCTGTGGTGATCGGCAGGGGTGCGATGTTCGTTGGAAGCAAGACTCCCTGACCGGGAACATCCTCGGCGATGTAGTCCTCTGCTGCGGCTCCGCGCACGTTGATCCGCTCAACGCAGCGTTGGACGGGAAAGTTCATTCCGCCAAGAGAAACACTGCTTGTTCCTGCATTCAATGGGACGTCGAACAGGTCCATCATATCTGGATAGGTGGTGGTCGCGGTCCAACCAACGCGACGGTTGTGTCCAAGCTGAACGCCCGGCGTCCCAGCGAAGCCAAAACCAATCACGTCGATGGAGCCGCCTTGGTCCGCGCTGTTCATATGGTGCGCCCAAAACACGGAGGGTGCACTCAGCCCTTGATGTGGATCGCCAGCAACGTAGGGGCGACCGTTGTCGGTGAACCGCCCATCCACCGCCCAGTTGTTGCTTCCACCTGAGCGAATGGCCGCCATCGATTGAGTAAACTCTGCGAATCGTGCGCGCAGCGCTGCGGCGTTTATTGGGAGGCGATTGGCTGGTCGCGAGGGCTCGCTTGATGGTTGGCTCGGCGGAGCCTCGCCC
>JANNCG010000367.1:0-3685 GCA_031386385.1 Myxococcales bacterium | reverse complement strand
TCACCGCCACCGGCGGCGAGCTGTCCAACACCGCCGCTGCCACTGCAGCTAGCGATCATTGCCAAAAAAACACAGCAGCCGCCCCAGTTGTTTCTCATTGGTACCTTCACCATTGTGCGAGTCAAACGAGCTTAGCGCATCCTGCGTTGCGCGCGATTTTGGTTCTTTTGCTGCATCTTCTTCACTTCGGGGTGAGTTTGCAGAAGCTCGCGCGAGATCTTTTGTAGCTCGGGGTGCACCTTGGCTTTGGGGTTTGCGAAGCGCCCCAAGTAGTTAAGATTGTCATCCATCAGTGTCCGTAGATCTCGTCGGACGAGGTCTTTTTTGCCCTCAGCCCAGTTCGCAAACACCCTCGAGAACAACAGCGGAACCTTCACCTTGTCGTACACCTCGTCGTTGAGGTCAATGGCGCCAAGCAGATCCACCGCTTCTTTGCTCTTACCCGTTCGCGCCCAAGCCTCTGCGATGACCGCGGTGAGCATCCCACGTGAGGCGGGATCTGGAGAGTCATTGATGGTGATTTGGTCTGCTAGTTCTCTGGCTTCGCGCGTCATATCTTTCACAAGATATAGCTGCGCACGCATAGCACGAATTTCGTTTTGAATCGGTGCGGGGGCTTTTTGAATATCGATCCCCTCAAGGGCAACCATGGCTGCGTCGGGGTCGTCCTGTGCGAGCAGCTGGGCTTTTGCGAGCTGTGCGATGGCGTCCTTGCCCTTGATGTCCTGCGCGTCAAGTTTGGCGATCGCAGCGGCGCGGCCCTCTTTGGTGCCCACGCCATCTCGCATGATGGACAGGACGTTTTGCTGCTTGCGGACCCAACGCCAGACCCAGAGCAGCCCGCCGGCGACGGCTAACGTGAGGACGGCGACAAGGCCCAAGAGGATCTTGCTGCCGGTTCCAATGCCAATGACCCACAAAAAAACGATCGCTGCGCCGAGAATATACAGGTTGCGTTTTTGAAAGGCGGGCGGTCCGGCGTTGTCAGGGACCAAGTCGCTGGCGCTGATTGCGGGCTTTGCGAGCGCAGATTTGCTGGATTTTACCACGGGAGCGGGCTTCTTCGTGGCGGTGGCGGTTTTATCTTTGCTTGGGTCAGCCATGGGAGTGCGGTGCGTAGCCTTTCGGACGAGAACACGCAAGCGTACGAAGTTTCGCGGTACAAGTGCGTGGAAACGTCTCGTGAACCGTCCCATTGCCCGTCGCTCACTCCTCGCCGTAGGTTCGCTGGCTCCCTTCATTGCCAGCGGCCAGACACGTCCCATGGCCGAACCTCCCCTTGAGCTGCTTCGTTTAGCGGGGCAGTGTGTGATCACCGGATGGCATGGCGTTGGCGTCCCGGGTGTGGTGCAGTCGCTCGCTGCGCGTGGCGCTTTGGGTGGCGTTTTGCTGGCGAACTTCAACTTTCGCGACCGCGCACAGCTCGAGCGAATGACCGCGTTGATCCATGGCCAGGGGCCTCGCGAGCTGCGTGCCATGATCACTGCGGATCAAGAAGGCGGTCCCGTTTCACACTTGTCACCTCCGCTCACCCACATGCCCTCGGTCACCGCGTTGGGCAACATTGATGACGAAGAGCTGACACACCGAGCGGGCGCTGCGTTGGGCCACGAGCTGTACTCAGTGGGCATTGATGTGGACCTCGCGCCGGTGCTCGACGCACGCACAAACCCGCGCAACACCGTGTGTATGGGGAGGGTATTCTCACGTGAACCTCCACGCGTAGCGCGCCATGGACGAGCGTTTATCGACGGCTTATGGTCCGCGGGAGTCCTCGCTTGTGCGAAGCATTTTCCTGGGCATGGAGACACCTCAGTGGACTCGCACGCAGGGCTGCCGAGGGTTGCACACAACATCGAGAGGCTCGAAGCGGTGGAGCTTGTCCCGTTTCGGGCGGTGTCGCGAGAGATCGCGAGCGTGATGGTCGCGCACGTTGTGTACTCAGGGGTGGATCCCAACAATCCCGGGACGCTCTCGCGCGCGGTCGTTGAAGGGATCTTGCGACAGAGACTTCACTTCGATGGCGTCGCGATGACAGACGATCTGCAAATGGCGGCAATTCGCCGGACCTATGGGCACAAGCGCGCGGTCGAAATGGCCATTCGCGCGGGGTGTGACATGGCGATGCTCGCGCACAACGCTGAGTATGCACGCGAGGCGATCTATCACTTGGCGCACACGGCAGAGACGGACTCGGTGTTGCGACAGAGGATCACTGAAAGCGCAGCGAGAGTGCGGCGAATGCGCGCGAAGCTAGATTATGCGATCCCGCCAAACCCGTACATCGTGGACGCGGTTGAGCTGGCAGCAGAGGTCGATACACGGCGGGCGGGGCTCAACGTGCGCGGGGTGCAGAGCACGACGGATCCTACGCAGCGACGGTGAGTTAGCTCATCGTCCACGACGCTCAAGAAAGCCCCTCGACCAGTTCGTATCTTCTGCGCGATTCAGAGCCTCTAGCTCGCGACGAATGGGCTCAAGCGACGCGCGCGAGTGGACCTCAACCCAATGCGTAAGCAACGGTGTAAGCGTGAGGTGAACGACATCTGACCAGGTGTTTTGACTGCAAATTTCGCCATATTTTCGCAGTTGCTCCGCGCACTCAACCGGCGAGGTCGCTCTCATTGCGCAGCATAGCAATAGCTCATGCGTCCGCACGACGACAAAACCGGTCCGTCCGGCGGTGTTGATAAGTGAAAGGTGTTGCACTGCAGAGTCAAAAGCGCCCGCTTCGTACTCGCACATGCCAAGATGCAATCTGGCCCACTCGTGGCTGGCATCAAGCTCTAGGGCCGCAACAAGCCACCGACGTGCCCGCGCCTGAACATCAACCGACGAGCGGCAGTCTGGATGAAGAGACCAGTTGCTCCCGCAGCGAAAATACAGCTCTGCGTTGCGATGAGTCGCCGCAAATTCATCCATCGCAGTCATCGAAGCCGTCAGCGCCTCCCGTCGCTCGTCGTCCTCCTCACTGCTGTCAAAGGCAGCGCTCACGATGTCAGACAGGGCGTTGATTGTGTCGCTTAGTTCTTCGTCCGTCACACCCTACTGCATAGCGCAAAGACCGCGGTCACGTATATAGTCCCGCACAACACTATGGCCAACTACTACACCGACAACGAGGACCTTCAGTTTTACGTCGATCGCGCGATCCAATGGGCACCGTTGGTTGAGAGCACTGAGTATGGCTTTCGTGCGCCAGATTGCTTTCGTGATCCAAAAGAAGCGCTGGATTTTTACCGCGAGACGCTCACCACCATTGGCGAGATTGCAGCGAACGAAATTGGCGCGAAGAGCGCGAAGATCGATCACGAGGGCAACACGCTTGTCGACGGCGAGGTGATTGAAGGGGCCACCATGCACGCGGCGTTTGAGACGATGAAGCAGGCAGAGCTTCATCGGTTATGTGTTCCGCGAGAGTTGGGAGGGCTCAACTCGCCGGTGTTGGTGTACTTTTTGGGCGGCGAGATGATCGCGCGCGGGGACGTCAGCGCGATGACCCATTTCTCATTTTATGGCGGAATTGCCATGGCCATTCTCTCATGGTCCATCTACGAAGGCTCGACGACTTTTGACCCCGCTCAGGGCAAGATCACCGAGTGCCGCTTTCGCGATGAGATCGAAGAGATGTCCTCGGGCAACGCTTGGGGCTGCATGGATATCACCGAGCCTGATGCCGGAAGCG
>JANNCG010000324.1:0-2214 GCA_031386385.1 Myxococcales bacterium | reverse complement strand
GGCGGTGGCTGCGGCGGTCACGCGTAGCCGCTCTTTTCCCTCGTCGTCGAGCGAAGGTGCAAGAACCACCGCTGCCGCAGCGCGCGATTCTGAGGATGCCTCGGGGCTTGCGAGCAACTTCCACAGCTCTTCGGGAACAAGCGCGGCCTTCCGAAACGTCTCTCCGCCGAGCGTAGCCCGAAGAGCACTCACCCAATCGTTTACCGTTCGTCCATTGCGCGCGAGTGCACTGGAGTCCACCAAGTCGGGATCGAGCGCGCCGCTTTGGTATAGCTTGAGAGCATCCTCGATGCGCTCGACCACCGTGGCGCGATCAAGTTTGCCCAACGGTTTTTCGCCCAGCATGGATGACACCGCGAGAGAAAATCTTGTTCCGTCGCGTTTGTGCAAAATGCCACCCATCGCGGTGCGCTCAAATCGCGTCACTTCGGAGAAAGGGCAGAAACGTTCTTTGCCCATCCAGCTTGCGAGCACACCATCGGCGCCCACCGTGATCTGCGAGCGGGTGCCCCACAGGGGGGCAAAAAAAGCGGTCATCCCCAGCGCCGGCAAAATCGCAGCGAGCGCGCTCCCATGCAGCAAGATCAGCAACGGAATAAACGAGAGAATCCCCAGCGCAAACGCGCCTCCAAGCAGCTTGGTAGGAGCGCTGCTGTAAGCCATCCAGCCCGCCTCGCGGTGCACCAACGTGCTGTGCTTCACATCGAGTTCGAGCGCGGTTAAGATGGCCTCTGCCTCTGCGTCATCACGGGCGTGAATGGTATGCGACGCACTCAACGAGCCCTTCTTTCCCAGCTGGACCAACATTCCGCCTTCGCGCGTGTCAGGCACCGCCGCTCCGTTGTCGACGTCGCTTCGCGCAATCGCCAATTTGCCATCGACAAAAACCCCTTCACGCGAGCACTCTAGCACTCGACCGTCTGCGCTCCCCCGTGCCTGCTGCGCGTTGCTTCTCATGCCCATGTAGAAAAAGAGTGGCCCAAGAAAGAGCACCGCCGCGGCTGCCCCCGCCCCGACGGGATTGCCGACACCACCTAAAGCGCCAAGCAATATAGCCCACAGCAGGATGAAGCTCGGGATCCAATTGTTCTGCTGCACGACTCTCGCGGTCGTCGTTCGGTAACTCATGGGCGCGGTCATAGAGCGCAAGGGTGCGTTTGATCGGCTACAATTGCAATGATCGCGCGGTCAACGTGCCGCCACGCGAGTACCTCATCGACCTGTTGCGCGCGCTTCAAGTCGTGCCTCACTCCGCACTCGGTGAGTGGTTGCCGCGCGCGTACGCCGAGCGAAGAAAAGTCGCGCCGTAGACTCCAACACAATCTGTGGCTGGCGTGCCGAAGGATGTCGCGCAAATTGCGGCGCGAAATGCAACCCTGGGGATTTAGGATTCTGTACGGGCACAAAACGCAGTTGACGCGCATTCGTCTAACTTTGAACCATCAATACTCGCTCGCACGTTTGCCCCACAAATGCCGTTATCGAAACACAGTTGCGAAAGTTCGTAAGCCTTTTGCGACGGTTTCATCCTGCAAATTCACCCACGCAATTTGCACGGCGTCACTTTCCCCCCGCCCGACAAACCGTTTACGGCCCCGCGTCAGCAACCGCCGGAACCGAGATCACAAATCCCGACTCCGCGCGTTGCTCGAAATTCACACAATGAAAAAAGATCTCAGTGCCTATAATGTGTGGGCTATTGATCACGAAATCGCCGCGCACGATGGGCATCTCACGCCCCGTCGGGATGTGATACCCCCATAGTGCAGTGCGATCGGAGAGGACATCTGGCGGGTTTGGAATTTGCGATTCACGGTAGTCTTCCCACACAATCCAATCGCCCGAGATCCCCGGCCAACGTTGCTGTGCTGGGCGTTCTGGTGCATCGTGGGTAATTCTGCGCCGCTCGCGTGTACGCAAATCAAAGAGATAAATCTCTGGGTTATCCATACGAAATAGATCGCCTGCTGGATTGTCTCGCTGATCGACCCAAACAACTCGGTCCCCCTCAATCCAAGGCATCCACTGCCACGGAGCATCGTTGGTGAGGTTTTCTACAACACCTCGATCGACGTTCCATAGATAGATTTCGCCGCGAAACATCCACACGAGATTCGGGCCGTCTGCGTGCAAATAGGTTGGTTGGTGCGGCAGAGGATTGAGTTGCTCAATCTCATGCGGGTTCTCTCCATCGGGGCCAGAAATCCACAAGTG
>JANNCG010000278.1:0-2580 GCA_031386385.1 Myxococcales bacterium | reverse complement strand
GGACGTGCGCCGCGCGAAGGACCGTGCGAACCAGGTTCACGCCGCCCTTCACTTGCACGCGAAGCCCTTGGCCTTCGAGTCCTTCTTCTTTGCAAATCTCACGCACTTTCGCTGCAGCGACTTCAGTGAGCTTCAGATCGTTGATGTCACCGGTGGACGGAGCGGCTTCTTTTGCAGCTTCGTGACCATGGTCGTGACTGTGATCATGGTTGTGGTCGTGTGTTGCGTTGGTCGTCATCGTCATGGAAGTAAAACTCCTGTTGTATAAACTGGTGTCGAGGTATGGCTCTCACCACGACAACTGCACTGCACTATCTCTAACGTAAGGGTGAGGGTTAGTCCAGGTGAACAAAGAGGAATTTTGTGAATAGTGACCCCCCAGCCCGATCCGTTCGCTGCGCTTTTGTCACCGGAGGCGCGACTCGAGTGGGCGCCGTGATCACGCGAACCCTGGTTTCTGCCGGGTATTCGGTGATTATTCACTGCAACAAGAGCGTGGATGCCGCCGAGCACCTGCGTGACGAGCTAGGCGACAGCGTGATGGCCATAGTGGAGGGCGATCTGGCGGATACGTCCGAGGAGGGCTCACTTACACAAGTTGGCGAGACGGTCAGACAGCTCTGTGAGCCCTATGGCCTCTCGCTCTTGGTCCACAACGCTGCCAACTTCGACCGGATTGAGCCTAGCAAGCTTGATCTGGCCGCGTGGGATCGCGCCATGGCCCTCAACGCCAGGGCCCCGTTTGCGCTCACCCTCGCCCTACGTAACGAGCTCAAACGCGCCCATGGAACCGTCGTCGCCATCACCTGCACCAGCGCCGAGAAGCCCTGGAAAAACTACGCTGGATACTCGATCTCAAAAGCCGCGCTCAAGCACAGCATGGAGACCCTCGCGCTGGTGTTGGCCCCTGAGGTTCGAACGGGCTGTGTGGCACCCGGCACCGTGCTTGCGCCAGAGTCTTACACCGACGAGCAGCGCACACGGATGAAATCCAAGCTCCCGCTAGAGCGCTTTGGCGACCCGCAACAGATCGCAAACGCCGTGCTTTTTTTCGCGCAAAATGACTTCACCACTGGCAGCACCATCACCGTGGATGGGGGGCGTCGGTTAGCTTGATGAGGGTCGCGTGGATTGCTCCGTACTTTCCGGGACCAGAGAACACCGGTGGGCGTATTCGCATGGCGCAGCTGGCGCGCGCGGTGGCCAAAGACGCGACGGTGGACCTGTTTTGCAGCGGAGGCCGCGAAGAGTACGCCAACGAAAAAGCACGCCCCGATGGCGCTGTCTCGTTTTATGGGCAGTGTTTTGTCGAGGGACGCAGGCCCTCTATGTACATCTTGTCGCCCTTTGAAAAAGTGCACGAGCGCGTGCGATCTGCCACGCCGTTAACGCTCTATTATCACCTAAACCGAGAGCATAAAAAGCGGCCCTATGATCTTGCGGTGGTGTGTCACTCGTACGCCATGGGCTTGGTGCGCGCCGCGGGCGACTGTCCCATTATCCTTGATGAACACAACGTAGAGAGCGACTACGCCACACAAACGGACTCTGCTCGCACACCCGAGAATTTGCGCGCCAATCTAAAAGCTCAGCACGCATCCCTTGAGGATTGGGAGAAGCTGTCGTGGCAGCGCGCCGCGCACGTGACGTGCGTGTGTGAGCAAGACGCTGGGGTGATCTCACAGACCATCGCGCGCGAAAAAGTGACGGTGATCGCCAACGGAAGCACCGTTCGAAGCATCCGGTGGATTGCGCCTAGCGAGCGAGCGAAGCAGGGACGAGACACCATCGTCTTTGTGGGACTTATGAGCCACGCGCCCAATGAGCAAGCTTCAGAGTGGATGGCTCGCGAGGTGATGCCCTTGCTGTGGAAAACCCTCCCCAACGCCAAGCTCGTGTTGTGCGGAAGGCAGCCCTCAGACCTCGTAAAATCCCTCGCGAATGATCGCGTGATCGTCACTGGAACCGTGGACTCCGTCGCTTCGTATCTCAACGAAGCGCGCGTGTTGATCAACCCCCTGCACCATGGCGCGGGCTCATCCCTTAAGGCCGTTGAGGCCCTCGCGTGCGGGGCTCCTGTGGTCTCGACCACCGTCGGGATGCGCGGGATCGCCGGGACCGCGCCGTCTGTCACGCACGAGCAAGCGGACGATCCACAGGCATTTGCAGACGCCATTCGCTCGGTGTGGGAGCGCTCACAAGCAGGGGACCCTTCACTTGATGCGCAGGCCCAAAACGCACGCTCGGTCGCAGAGCGCTATGATTGGTCCACGATCGGTGAGAGCTTCGCACAGCTAGTGCATAAGATACACACGATGAGAAAGAGCGCGAAGTGAGCGATTATACTCCCGACGTGGGGATCTGCCCGCTGTGCACCCGCGCGATGCCTGAGCGATTTAATAGCGACAACTACCAGATCCTTCGCTGCGAGCTGTGTGACATCGAGCGAGCCAGCCCTATCCCCCGACAACTCGAGGTGGACGCCATCTATGAGCAAGGGTACTTCACCGGTGGCTTTAAGGGCGGGCCCAAGGCGGGCTACCAAGACTACTTCGCGAGCGAGCGTGCGGTCTCGGATCA
>JANNCG010000250.1:0-4410 GCA_031386385.1 Myxococcales bacterium | reverse complement strand
CGACGTGCGGCTTGCCAGCAACGCTGCCGTTCAAGCCACAGCCCGCGATGATTGGCGGATATGCGGTTCCGGCGGGACCGGGCCGTCGAACATTTGTGGCAGAGCTAAACCCCGATTCACTCGTCGCGATGACCGTCTTGGGCTTCAACGGATTGAACAGCACAAACTTCTCCAATGGCATCACTGGATGCGGACTGAACTACGTCTGCGTGACGGGAAACTTTAACCCCAACTGGGGCTTTGCCATGACCACTCTGACCAACAGCGCCAACGCCAACGACGACGACATCTTTATGGCCCGAGTGTTTCGTCCGTAAGCTTCGCGCGACTGTTCCACCGGCCAACATAGGGGGTGAGCAAATTGAGCGGTCACGCAGTTGTCATAGTGTGTCTGCCACATTCTGGATTTGTGTCAGACAACCGGGCTATGACGCTTCGCCTGCTTTCACAACTGCGGGCACATCGCTCGTGGCGTGTCGTTTCTAAGGAGTACATGAATCAATGTTGGCTGGAATAGGCGCACTTTTAGGGTTTTTAGGCTTCATCGGACTGATCTTCGGGTTTCTCCAAAAGCGCAAAGGCGGCAAGTTGGGGAGCGTTCCCTTTCATCCACCGTCAAAAATTGCGCAGATGGGTCCCGCAGCGGCAGATCCCAAGGGGATGGTCTCGACCGAAGGACAAACCGTTCTATCGAACACGCCATTGATCGCACCGATGAGCGGCAAGCCATGTTTGGCCTACGAAATTGAGATCGAGCAAGAGTTCGAATACTACGAGCAGACCGATCAGGGCACTCAGACACGCTCGAAGAAAGAGTCGTGCATGAAAGAGTACAAGGGCTCGGTCTTTCAGATCAGCGACGGCTCGGGTGCAGTGTTTATTGACGTCCAGAAGCAACCAGACGCGCCAACAACGCAGAGCTTTCGACACACAATCAACATCAACATGATGATTCCTGGACAGCTGCAATTTGGTCAGGGCGTGTTCAACACACCGTTGCTCAGCACCGAAGGTCCAGTGAAGGCATTTATTGGTATCGAGAAGATCATTGAGCCCTCTCCGATGTTGTATGCCCTCGGCGCACTTCAGCAAGGCCAGTTTGGACCCACCATCGGCACGCCTCCAGGCATGCTGACGGGCAAGCTTATGCTCTCGCCAAAGGGCCGTGAAGGACTGCTTGGCGCAGCACAGCGCAACGCTAAAATTGGGCTCATGGGTGGTGGCGGTGCAATGCTCGTTGGCACCATCATGACCATCATTGGGATCGCTACAGCGGGTCCCAGCGAAGATGCGGACTCCAGCGCGAACACCGGCAACACCGCAACCACCCCACAAGCACAACCCAATATGCAGCCTGGGATGCAGCCTGGGATGCAGCCTGGAATGCAGCCTGGAATGCAGCCTGGGATGCAGCCTGGCATGCAGCCAACACAGCCCACTGCTGTGATGGATCCCAACGCGCTTCCTCCCGGTGCACCGACGCCTCGAAGCCCTGTGTGTCGTCGCGCGATGCTCTGCTGTATGGCCGCCAACGCGGTGAACCCTGCGGGTTGCTACACGCTGGCAAATGTCGCCGACATCGCATGTCGTGCAAACATTCCGGCGTACCGCGGGCTGGTCCAGCGCTTGAATCCATCAGCGATCGCTGCCTGCGCAAATCCGTAATCATCGGTGGCTCGAAGCCGTCGTGATGCGATAGCCTCAACGAGTGCAATCGCGGCGAATTGATTCTCTCGTGCCTGAGCTTCTGCTCACACACGATGTCTTTTTTTGCACGCTTGACACGCTTCGCTACGACGTTGCACAGCGGGCGCTTTCCGAGGGACGAACGCCCCATTTTTCGAAGCTCATTCCTGGCGCAAGCTGGGAAGAGCGGCACAGCCCGGGGTCGTTTACGTATGCTGCACACCAAGCATTTTTCGCTGGTTTTTTGCCCACGCCAGCGACTCCGGGCAAGCATCCTCGACGCTTTGCAACGCGGTTTGTCGGAAGTGAAACCACCCACGGTGACACGGTCGTTTTTGACACCGCAGACATCGTGAGTGGCTTTGCCCGGCAGGGTTTTAAGACCGTATGCATCGGTGGGGTTGGCTTCTTCAATCAACGCAACCCCCTCGGTCGCGTCCTGCCATCTCTCTTTCAACACGCCGAGTGGAACGAGTCCTTCGGCGTCACTGATCCTCACTCTACCGAACACCAAGTCCACGCTGCGCGCGCTATCCTGCGCGAGACACCCTCAACAGAGCGCATCTTTCTGTTTCTCAACGTCAGTGCGCTGCATCAACCCAATCATTTCTACCACCCAACAGCTGCAGAAGACTCTCTCGTGACGCACGAAGCTGCGCTGAGCTACGTCGACCAAGCGCTTGCTCCCTTATTCGAAGCACTCGCCCAACGCGCACCCACCCTCTGCATCGTCTGCTCAGACCACGGAACAGCGTACGGCGAAGACGGATTTCACGGGCACCGCCTCGCGCACCCCACGGTCTGGACGGTCCCCTACGCAGAATTTATCCTTGAAGCGTAAAAGAGATTTATCCACAAACCGCTCAGCGGTACTCTGGGGTTCACCATGACGATCAACGACAATGAGAGCAAATTTTACGGCTTCAAAATCGAGCCCTACGTCCCTGGCGAACCGCTAAAATCCGCGAAAATTGCCCCGCGAATCGCGTGCGACGAGTACCGTCAAGCGAAGTTTAAGAATACCGCAGACACCTTCGCTGCCCTTCACGCGGATCCAAAAGCAAACGGACTCAAGGCCCTGGTGATTGGGCCCTACGCTGAGCAGTATGGTGAGGACGGGACCCAAGTGTACCAACAGCTCACAAGCCAAGCGTCTCTCATCGCGATGCCCGCACTTGAGGCCATCTTCATGGGCGAGATGACCTCTGAAGAGCAAGAGATCAGCTGGATTAACGTTGGCAATATAGGCTCTCTTCTCGATGGTCGTCCGGCGCTCAAGCACCTTCGCGTTCGGGGCACCAACGAGTTTGAGCTCGACACCGGAGGACACGAAAACCTCGACACCCTGATCATCGAAAGCGGTGGTCTGCCGCGTTCAGCGTTGGGGTCACTCTCGGTCGAAGGTCTGTTGCCTAACCTGTCGACTCTTAGCGTTTGGTTGGGAGACGAAAACTACGGTGCGGATCACTCAGTCGATGATTTAATGCCTATTTTATCAGGTAGAATCTACTCAAAGCTCACCTCGCTTGGGATCTGCAACTGCCAGTACACCGACGATGTGGCGGTCGCCATTGCAGACGCACCCATCCTCGCGCAGCTCGACACTCTTGACCTGTCCTTTGGCACACTTGGCGACGTCGGCGCAGAGGCGCTGCTCAACTCACCGGGGATTAAAAAGCTTAAAAACCTGCTGATCCAACATCACTACATCTCAGAGCCGATGCAAAAAAGGCTCCTCACCCTTGGACCCAAAGTGAAACTCTCTTCGCCACAAACCGAAGATGGCGGTGAGCGATACATCCTCTGTGCAGAATAACCTACGTTCGATAGGGGTCTCACTGCCAGTTCTCAGAGAGTCTGGCTCTGAGGCGAGCCCATACACACAGTACGTCTACGGGTATCCACACAAGACAGCGTATCGTGCGCTGAGCACGCCCATCGCGCTCAGTGATCTTTGGAAGCCAGAAGATCAGAGGGCCTTGTCGCTCTATGTGCATGTTCCGTTTTGTGAGATGCGCTGTGGGTTTTGCAATTTGTTCACGACGACAAACTCAGACCACACGCTCGAAGACCGCTATCTAGACGCGGTTGAGCGGCAAGCACGAGCCACCCGAGCAGCGCTCTCGTCGGCGCACTTTGCCAACGTCGCGCTCGGCGGAGGCACGCCCACATGGTTGTCTCCCAAGCAGCTAGAGCGTGTCTTTGCCATGCTTGAGACGATGTTTTCGATCGCGAATGTCCCCATCGGAGTTGAGACTTCGCCACAGACAGCGACCGCAGATCGCTTGACGGTACTCAAAGACCACAAGACCACTCGGGTCTCAATCGGAGTCCAGAGTTTTTTTGACGACGAGTCAAAAGCGATCGGTCGACCGCAATCGCGCACCGTCGTAGAGGCTGCGCTTGAGCGACTGCGCGCGGCCTCATTTGAGACCCTCAACATCGATTTAATCTATGGAATTCCAGGGCAAACGACGGACACGTGGCTTGCCTCCATTCGCGCAGCGCTCAGGTATCAACCCGAAGAACTCTACCTTTACCCCCTCTACGTGCGGCCCCTCACCGGGATGGCCAAGACGGCGAGAGAGTGGGACGACGAGCGGCAGGTTCGCTACCGTGAGGGTCGTGAATTGTTGCTGTCTGAGGGGTACACACAGCGCACCAAGCGGATGTTTGAGCGAGTGGGCTCTCAACGCCCAGACTCGACCTATGCGTGTCAGCGGG
>JANNCG010000236.1:0-2513 GCA_031386385.1 Myxococcales bacterium | reverse complement strand
CCAACGGGATCTGTGGATCGATCATTGATTTGAGCAGGACACAAGAGTGTCCTGATGACCCAATGAATATCCCGGCGCTCGCTGCAGACAACGACAACCTGGCGTACTGCAACTATCGCAACTGCACAGAGTCGCAGTGCTGCCGTGGCGGTCTTGTGTGCGAAGGCATGGACGGGATGGGCTTCTGTCTGGTCGACGACCCCATGGAGCCAAACATTGCCTGCACCGCTCCTGGTGGGGACGGCGGAACCGATGGTGGCGCGAGGCCCGACAGTGGTATTGTCGATAGCGGCGCGGCGGTGGACGTGAGCGACGCTAGCGCTGATGGCGGCTGATTCATCGTACAAATAGGACGGTGTCAGGGCGACGGGGAAAGTTTGCTCGTGACAACTGCTAGGTGAGTCTCATAGCTTTTCAAGATGTTAAAGCAGAGAGACTTCTCGACGGTACAGCTTGTGTGCGGACTTCTTTTGTCGGCCGGATTGATTCACTGTGGGCCGGGGGGAGGAGCAGCCGGGGGCGATGTTGTGGTGACGCCCGTAGACGTCCCGACGGCGATCGGCGACTCAGCCATGCCGACTTCGCTTGCGGGTGCTGCCTGCACGGACAACTCGATGTGTGGTCCGAGTCTACAGTGCAACACTGAGCTTACCAGTCCAGGATTTTGCACGAAAATGTGCATGAACGATCTGCCTAATCCAGAGACCGCTGCGTGTGGTGGAGTGAACAGCACGTGCACTTCAACTCTGGGGTTCACAACCAATCCGTACAGCATGTGTACAAACAGGTGCGCGGTGAACACGCCCAACTCAGGGTGTCGCGCGGGATTTGTCTGCACCGGCTTTTATGACACGGGCACCGGGCGACCGGACACGGCGGGCTGTGTTCCGTTTTGTGCGAGCGACGCGAATTGTCCTGCGGGCAAGCGGTGCAACACGCGTACGGGTCGCTGCGGAGCGACGGGCGTGAACATGGCGGGGCTTGCAGATGGGGAGCTCTGTGTATTGCCGATGCCAGGTCAGCCGGACCCATGCCGTGGCGAGTGCCTCGTCGAGGCCTCTGTCATGCGCGTTGGAACGTGTGGCTCGTACATCAACTTAAAGCTCACACAAACCTGCCCGGATACACCTGAGCGAATCGTTATCGCAAACTCGCGCAGCTATGATGACCGAGGTGTGTGTACGTACCGAGGATGTAGCGCTGAGCTTTGTTGTGGCGCTGGGCAAAAGTGTCTGACGACCGGTCATGGGATCACCGGCAATGTGTGTGTCCCGATGGAGACGCTGGACCAAGGTGTTCCACCGATCCCATGCGGCCGCGGCGATGCGGGTGTGGACGGCGGACGAGACAGCGGTGTTGCAGTGGATGCAAGCGCAGACGGCGGCTGATTTTGCAGGATAGATTGCTTGCTCACATTGGCGAGCAGGTTCCGATCGCGCTGGGGTTCATCGCGCCGACAAAGGACGGCGTGCAGGTGCGTCCTGCGGGACATGGGTGTGTTGGGTCACAGGTGCGTCGGCACACGCCGTTGCCTCCAACATAGTTCGTGCACTCGAAATTGGGCAGACATCCGTCGGAGTACATACAAACCGCGTCCTCACCTCCGGCGCCATCACGCCAGCATCCTGACGACACACGAAGGTCAGTCCCGTTGGTGCCGAGCGCCAGCGCCGGTCGACAACTCAAACCCATGCTGCAGCTCATGCCCTGAATCGCGCAGGTCGGTCGGCAAAAACCTTGCGGTGGGGTGTCTCCGAAGCTCCAGCAAAACTCGTTTGCTCGGCACTGCGCGTTGGCTGAGCACACTCTTTGGCATGTGCGCTGCTCGACCGTTGGCTGCCCGAGGTTCGCGCACGACAGCCCCGCTGCGCATTGGTCTCTGCCGAGAATGCCTCCCTCGCGCGTGCATACTGCACCCTCCGCGATCATCCCCGCCGGGATACACGCAGTGAACCTATTGCTCGCAGCCGTCCCCTCAATCACCGAGCAGCGCTGTCCCGCGCCACAGTTGGGTTGCCCCACGTCACAGCAGTAGCTCGTGGCGCCCATGAAGCTAACGCGCTCTCCGGTGCCGTCGCAGTCCAGCGCGGGGTTGGTGCTTACGCAGCGAAAAGTGGCGCTGGGTCCCTCAAATACGTACGTGCACGTTCGAGTGCCGCCGCCGGGGAGTGTGCCCGTTTCAACCAGGCGATTTCCCGAGACCATCCCTGTCATTGCGGTCATTCCAAAGCCGGTTGATCGAGCACTGCACCCCGTTTGGGTGACACAGGTGTTGGGACTGAAGCCGAGCATCTGTGGGTTGCACACGCCGGACCACTCGTATGCTCCGCTGATGTCTTGGCAGCCGCCCACATCGGCAATGGTGCGAACATCCACTTGGGGCCCAGTCTCAGCCGCGTCTTGGGCGGCAACGTCCATCATCGCGGGAGGGGGCGAGCAGGCGATGGCACCGACGAACATCATACTGAAACTATACAAGCGATAGTTATGGGTTGCCGAGGGATGGATCATGC
>JANNCG010000229.1:0-7587 GCA_031386385.1 Myxococcales bacterium | reverse complement strand
CCCCTGCCACCGCGTTGCTTGTTGCGCGATCCCATCGCTGGTGGTCTCACGGCTGTGGATCGAGGATTGGACAACACACCTCAGGCATCGCTGCTGTCGCTGATGGGACAGAGCCCAGAGGACGAGGTCATTGATCCACGCACGTACCTTGCGTCACGCAGCTTGTCCTATACAAACCGTAGAGCGTTTGGCGCGACGGACTCGCGGTTTGTTCTCGAGCTTCTGCCATCAGGGCTCAACGAGTTCACCTACGCGGTGCGAGCCACAACGCCAGGGACGTTTAGCATTCTCCCTGCACGGATTGACTCGGTGTACGATCGCAACCTGGTTGGGCGCTCGAGCATGAGCTCTATTGTGGTTGATCCATAAGCGTCGTGAAGGCCCTCACAACGATCGCGCGAGCTCTGTTCTCAGCGACGAAACGCTGGAAAAAAATACGCTGGACGATCGTCGGGCTGTGCGGGATTTGGGCCACACTTCGCCTTCTTGTGGCATCTGGAACGCTGATTGATTTGCAACGCTTTGTCCCCACCTCGGATGGGTATGCGGTGACAGATCGAACGGGGCTTTCTCTGCGGCTCGCGCGGGTGGACGGTGCGGATCGCCGTTGGGTACGCATCCAAGAGGTGCCGTCGGTATTGGTGCAGGCGGTACTTGCGACGGAGGACGCGCGGTTTTTTAGTCACGACGGGATTGATCGCTCGGCCATCGCGCGGGCAGTCGTGGACAATGTGGTTCCGGGTAGGACGCGAACGGGCGGCTCGACCATTACGCAACAGTTGGTCAAGAAGGTCTATGGACGCCCTCATGGGATCTGGTCAAAATTTTTAGAAGCCCTTCGCGCCATGACGCTTGATCGTCGCATGAGCAAAGACGAGGTCCTTGAGCAGTATCTAAACCGCCTCCCGTATAGCGAGGGCATTGAGGGCGTAGCACGGGCGTGTGAGAGCTATTTTGGGCACGAGCTCGCGAGCTTGACCCTGACCGAGGCGGCTTTGCTCGCGGGAATTCCAAGAGCACCCTCGGCGCTTGATCCGAGAAGATTTGCAGCTCGTTCAAACACTCGCCGACGCTGGGTCCTCGGTCGGATGCGTACTGTTGGGGTCATTGACGAGAGCGCCTATGTCCGTGCGTTGGCCGAAGAGCCAAGAATCGCAACCACGACGGGTCGCCCATGGGTCGCACCCCGCTTTGTCGATCGGGTCCTGAGCGAGGTGCAACGCGGGCTCATCCAGCGCGAGCAAGATCGCACGCTAA
The DNA here is from genome assembly GCA_031386385.1 of Myxococcales bacterium. Lineage (GTDB taxonomy): Bacteria > Myxococcota_A > Polyangia > Polyangiales > JANNCG01. The sequence continues at coordinate 6,330 of JANNCG010000229.1, read as the reverse complement.
GAACTTCTCTCGACAGCACGCTGCAAACCACAACAGAAGACCTGCTTCGAACTCAGTGGCAACAGTATACTGCTCACGGGGCGCGCAACGCTGCGGCGATTGTCGTCGCGAATCACACTGGAGAAATCCTCGCATACGTAGGTGCAGTGGACCCTACCGCAGAGGGTGGAGCGCTGGATTTGCTGACCGCCCAGCGGCAACCAGGCTCTACGTTAAAACCTTTTACCTATGAGCTTTTCTTCGAGCGCGGTGGGACCGCAGCGACCGTGCTCAACGACGTTCAGATCGCGATGACAGGAGCGCAAGGAGAGCAATTCGAAGCGCGTGATTATGATGCGACTGAGCGGGGGCCGGTGAGTGCACGAACGGCGTTGACTGCTTCGCTCAATCTCGCGGCGTTGGATGTCGCGCGTCGGGTGGGACAAGACCGGTTAGCAGCGCGGATGCAGCAGCTTGGTTTTGAAGGCGTTGAATCCGGAGCGGCGCACGGTGGAGCCTTGGTCCTTGGGGGCATTGGCGTCACCGCCGTGCAGATCGCCCAGGCGTACCTCACGCTCGCTCGCGGAGGAACGCGGGTGCGATTGCGCTCAACGGTGAGCGCTGTTCCTCAGGGAATTGAGAGAATTTTAGCGCCCACACACACCGCCCTCACCTGGGACATTCTCGCGGATCCCGAGGCGCGACAGGCCGGCTTTGGTGACGATCTTCGCGATCTTGCTCCCAATCTTCGCTTTGCCCTCAAGACCGGAACCTCACCCCTGTGGCGTGACGCCTGGTGTGCGGTCTCCACTTCGCGAGTCACGGTCGTTGTTTGGCTCGGCGACCCAAGTGGCCAAGCGATGGATGAAGTGAGCGGTTATCGTGCAGCAGCTCCGGCGGCGGTCCGCATCGCAGCGAGCGCCGATGCACGCGCACAAACACTTGGAATTCCTCAGGTAGAACAACAACATGTCCCGTTTGTGATCGCGGATGTCTGTCCACTCTCTGGCCTTCGCGCAGGTCCACACTGTGGAGACGTGGGCAACGAGAGGTTTGTGCCTGGGACTGTGCCTGAACAAACGTGCGCACAGCACGATGACCACGGCAACTGGATCGCGCCAGAGGTTCTTCGACCCTGGGCTGAGCAGGGACATCATCCCGGGATCATTTTTGCTACACCGAGCGGCGCCCCCACGGGCCGATTTGTAGTGCGTGAACCGTCCGATGGGGCACATTGGATTCTTGATCATCGCCGTGGTGCCGTTTCACTCCCGCTTCGCGCGACCCTTGACCGCGTTGAAGTTCGTGCCGCGCAGTGGTCGATTGACGGCGCAGTGGTTGAGGGCAATCGCTGGACTCCCACCGACGGAACCCACACCATTGTCGCGATTTTAGCAGGTCGCCGAAGTGAGCCCTCACACGTCACAGTGATTTTGCGTTGAGGCCGTAGCCCTAAGAGCACAACCTTTCTCGTTGCCGTTTTGCGGCGATGGTTGGTACTTTAGGGCCCAAATCACATGACACTCAATAGAGCCCCTCGTCTCACCAAACGTGAGCGCAAATCCATCGACGGTAAAGATCGTCCAGCCCCCGTCGTCCGACGTGCTGGCGACGCAACAGAGCAGCAACACATTCACTGCATCGCATGTGGACGCCACTTGGACCCCCAAGAGTTTGAGTCGGTCCCAGCCACTGCGACCGTGTTGTATTGTGACCACAAGTCCGGATTTCCGTCGTGCACCAAGTGCACTTCCCTGTCGAAGTCATTGCTTGAAGAGCATGACCGAAGTGGTCAGCCCGTGAAGCCTGCTCAAGCCTGGCACTAGCCCTTCACCGCGGGTGACCGAATCAACCGATGGGGGAGAGCAGTCACCATGGGGAGCGACAGCAAATTCTCAGATATTTCATTGATTGCACCACCATGAAAAATAGACCCCTTCGATTCGTTGTACTCGGTACCGTCCTCGTCACAGGCGCCTGCGCGCCGACACCGCTGGTCAACCGCAACGATGGCGCGGTGATCGACACTTTTGTGGCAGACGCGCGTGCGGCTCCGGTCGATGTGCCTTCCGGAGGGATGGACGTCCCCAACCGTGACGTACCCAACGCGGATGCACCCAACGCAGATGTCCCAAACGGTCGTGTTGATGCTGCAATGGATGTCGCAAGCAATGATGTTGTGCCGCCACGTGATGTCCCGAACGGCGTGGATGTTCCCAATGCTGTGGACGTTCTCAACCGCGATGCATCAACGGATGTGCCGGTGATCGTCGCCCCAACATATAGTGTTAACACGATGTTGATGGCAGACTGCGACGACCTTTCCCGAGGTGAAGTGCAAGTAGACGTAGTTGGCGACGACGAGGCAAGCGCCGCACCGATCATGCTTCCGTTTGCATTTAGACTCTACGGCGCGCCTGTCTCACACTGGAGCGCAACCACAAACGGCTACGTGCAACTGTATGCCGATGGCCGCGGAACGCCGTCCACTTCGTACACAAACACCAGCCTTCCAGACCGTGCTGCGCCGCCAGGGATGCTTGCTGCATTTTGGGATGATTTATTGGTCGAGGACCCAGCACTCGTTCGCACACAAACGTTGGGGATGGGACCAGAGCGCAGATTTGTCGTCGAGTGGATTGATGTCGCTCGCATCGTTGGAGCAACAACGTTGCGTTTTCAAATCAAGCTCTACGAGAGCAGCAACGTGATTGAGTACCATTATTGCACGCTTAACGGTGATAGCAGCGATGGGGCCGAGGCAACTATCGGGTTGCAGTCCATCGATCCTGCGGTGGGCGATCTTGTCGGCTTCGACGCTCCCGGCACATTGACCGAAGGTCAACGCATTCGATTCACACCGCGATAGGCGCGCAGCCAAAATTATTTTTCGCCCGCCTCGTCCCGGTGGTCACTCTCTGACATCAGCGCTTGTTGTATGAGCGAATTCTCGGCCGTGTGTCTGATGACCATCGCGTCACGTGAGTACTTAGTCACTCGCCGGTGACCAGGACGTCACGATCAAATTGATTTTACCTGCGTATTTACAGCAGTTACGATCATTTTATGAAGACCACATTGATCGCTCGATCTCTCAGCTCACTCTGTCTGATTGCCCTCGCTGCTGGTTGCTCAACACCTGTTGACAACGACGCCTCTACCGACGGCGCTGTGGCGGACTCGATGACAACGGATATCAGAACGACGCCGACCGACGTCCCAAATCGCGTCAACGACGTGCCAAACGCTGACGTGCCAAACGCTGATGTGCCAAACATTGACGTCGTCGAAAACGATGTCGTCGAGAACGACGTGGTTGCCAATGACGTCCCTAACGCTGTCGAGGATGCGGTCGAGGATGTTGCCAACACAGACACACCCAACGCGATTGACGTCGCTGACAACGACGTACCCAATGCCGTCGATGTGCAGAGACAGGACGTAGCAAATGATGGTCCGGTTGTAGTCCCGCCTGCATATACCGTCGCCCCCATGCTGATGGCCGACTGTGACGATCTTGCGCGAGGTGAAGTGCAGCTCGACATCGTAGACGATGACGCGGCGAGCGCCGCACCGATTGCGCTGCCGTTTGCCTTTAGACTCTACGGGACGCCCGTCTCACACTGGAGCGGGACCACCAATGGATACGCACAACTGTACGCGGATGGCCGCGGGACACCTTCAACGTCGTTCTCAAATGTGAGCATTCCGGGCGCAAGGGTTCCATCGGGAATGCTCGCTGCATTTTGGGATGACTTGGTTGTGGTAGATCCCGCAGTGGTGCGAACACTCACTTTGGGCGTCGGAGCCGAGCGGCGGTTTGTGATCGAGTGGTTTAACGTCGACTTGATTGATGGTGGCACGACGTTGCAGTTTCAGATCAAGCTCTACGAGACCAGCAACGTGATCGAGTACCACTATTGCACGCTCAACGGAGATGGCAGCGATGGAGCAAGCGCCACCGTTGGACTGCAGTCCGTTGATCCCGCTGTTGGTGACCTTGTCGGCTTCAACGCTCCTGGGACATTGATCCAAGGTCAGCGCATTCGATTCACGCCGCGATAAGCCGAACGAATCTGCCGCTAAGGTCACAAGTCACTGAGAAAAATCTTACCAAACATCGTTTCGCAGAACTGGGGTTGCACTGAGGGTGTACTCTCACGGTCAAACGATGTCGGAGAGTGAATTTCCGGTCACAACGAAACGCACGATCAACGCCCCAGCAGATTTTGTATGGGCCCTCGTCAGCGACACCAATCGTGTAGATCGCGCGATAGGGCTCTCTGCGGGAAGCTATAGTTTCGTTCAGACCGATCCAAACGATCCGGAGTCTCGTGAGCGCGTGGCCGAAGCGAAAGAGCTTGGTCTGCGAATTCGCTGGGTTGAGCCGCCCTACGAGTGGATCGAAGGCCGCTCAGTTCGCGGGCAACGAAGGTTTATCGAAGGGCCTGTGACGCACGCGAGCTTCGAGGTCAAGCTCACGCCAAAGGGTGAGCAAACAGAGGTCACCACAACGCTCTCGACCTCAGCGACCAACCCCATCGGAAAGATCGCCATGATGGTGAAAAACCCGGGGATCAAGCGCGCATGCGAAGCGTATCTGGCCACCATCGACAAGACACTTCTGGCGCTTCATTCACGGTTTGTCTCACGTGACGCCAATCAAGAGCCTGCGGGCTCGTGGGTTCGACGTGCGCTTGCGGATTTGCAGACAGATCCGATGCAAAACGGTCCGGTGGGATTGCTCGATGAGGCCAACCTCGCACATCGGATCAAGCGCCTTGATGATCGCACGGTCAAAAAAACGCTCAGGGACAAGCTCGTGCATCTTCTGCGAGACCGACCCGACGAAGAGCTCGCTGCGATCCGCCCCTTCGAGCTTGCCAAAACGTGGAACATGGATCGCCGCGACGCCCTCCGAGCCTTCTTGTACGCCTCACGTGCGGGGCTGTTTGACCTTCGATGGCAGCTTAACTGCCCCACGTGCAAGGTCGGCGCGGGCAACGCTCAGACCCTCTCCGCGGTAGGCCGCACTGCGCACTGCGAGACGTGCAATATTGATTTTGCGCTCGATTTTGCAGCTCATGTCGAAGCGGTGTTTTCGCCCGCACCCTCCGTACGCAAAGTCGAGACGGCGCTGTACTGCGCGAGCAGTCCTTGGTTTAGGCCACATATTTTTGCACAGCTCACCGTGCAGCCTGATGTGGTGCGCGAAGAGCGAGCTCCGCTGCCAGTGGGCGAGCTGCTGTTTCGTACGCTCAAAGGCCAACGCCGCGTGACGATCTCAAGCACCGTGCGTCCGGCGCGGGTTGAGGTCGTGATCACCGAGACCGCGATCACGGCCACGGCAATCGACGAAGCCAAATCGGGCGAAGACACCGTTTTGTCGCTAAAAAACCTATGCAAATCACCTGAGTACCTCTTGATTGAGCGCGCTGGGTGGAGCGCGGACATTGTGTTTGGCAGCGTCATCGCGTCGATGCCCGAGTTTTTAGATCTCTTCGCGACCGAGGCCCCTGCGTCGGGAGTTGAACTCACGGTGTCATCACTCACGGTGATGTTCTCAGACCTGACGGGCTCCACTGCGACCTATGAGCGTCTTGGCGACGCACGAGCCTTCGCGCTGGTTCAAGAACACTTTAACATTATGACAGAGGCCGTCGCAAAGCACGGCGGTGCGGTGGTCAAGACCATGGGCGACGCGGTCATGGCGACGTTTTCGTCTCCGGCGGACGCACTGCAATGCTCGATCGAGATGGTCGAGCGGTGCCACATTGCGCAGGCAAAAGACGGACTAACGGTGAAACTTGGGATCCACGAGGGACCCTGTTTAGCCGTCCGTGCGAATGAAAAGCTCGACTACTTCGGGACCACTGTCAACGTGGCTGCCCGACTGCAAGCACAGGCACAGGCAAACGAAGTGGTCCTTACGCGCGAGCTCGCGACGCACCCCGGCGTGAGGGACGTGATTGTTAAACGTGGGCTCCCTGAGCGTGAGTTTGAAGCCAGCCTTAAAGGCATCAAGGCCGTGCAGCTGCTCGTAGGCTATAACGCGACGCCAAAATCTCAGGACGGACCTGTCGGCCGCCATGGCGCGCCATGGCGGTTTGCAAACTGACCGCCAGGGCGGTTTGGCAACTGGTGTCTCGCAAACGCTGAAATTGCAGCGAAATTCGTACAATTGCTCGTCGGGCATGGGGACTCGGGAGGTTGGCACGCTGTGCGCAATGAGGTCAGGGCGCCTTCACTGAGGCCAGCGGACCTCTGTTCAAACCGAGGGCCTCGGTGGGCGTACTTTTTTCAAACAGCAAGGAGAACTCACAATGACTGCAATTTCAGAACGTATGCGCT
>JANNCG010000204.1:0-4743 GCA_031386385.1 Myxococcales bacterium | reverse complement strand
CGTCGAGATCGCCCATGTGCGCCTCCTTCTTGCAGCGCCATCCTAGCGCGTCGCCCGTCCGTGCGCCGCCCGACCTCCAGGCCCCGCTGTGGCCGCGGATACGGCGGCTCGCACCGGTGGTGAGGTGCCAGCGATCGTTCGGCTACCGACTCAGCGAGCGCAGCGCTTGCCCACTCCATCACTGCGAGCGAGACCTCATCCCGCAGCTCTGCGAGCGATGGGCCCACCCGATTCGATCCAGGCACGTTTGGGACAAACGCTTCAAAGAGCCGCCTTCCCTTTGAAGCAATCACGAGCGGGACGATTAACTGCACCGAAATTTGCGCAACAATACCAGACGATTGTGAGTTTGAAATTGACAATTAACCGGGATCTGAGATGCACTGTCGCGATTTTCTGGCTCACGTTTGCTGGGGCAGTCGCCTCCGAAGGTAATTTCTATGAGTTCAATCGTTTTCAAGCGCTACGCAGGTTCACTTCAGCTCGAGTTGAAGGATTTTGACGATCTTCTCGCTGCAGTGGACGTCCCCAAGACCCAGTGGGTCGCAACGTCCGCACCAACAGTTGCGCTCAACTGTGACAAGAAGTTTTTGCAGTTTCTCGATCACGACTCTAACGGTCGTGTGCGGGTCGAAGAGCTCTGCGAGGCGATTCGTTGGACTGCAAAAATGCTGAAGGATCGCTCGGGAGTGAAGACAGGTTCTGACTCGTTGACGCTGTCACGATTGTCCGCAGATGGGGCGATTTTGGCCTCTGCCGCGACGCTGGTTCTTGATGCGATCGGAAAGGCCGAAGAGACCTCTATTACGCTCGCTCAAATTCGCGAGAGCGAGTCGGCTCTTCGTGGCGCGCACTTTAACGGCGACGGGATTGTTGCCCCAGAAGCACTCGGTACAGAGCGCTCACGAGCGGTCGCCAAGTCGGTGATGTCCTGCTTTGCTGCGGTTAAGAATCGGGCGGATAAAGAGGGCGTGACGGCGGATCTGGTCAAGCAGTTTCGTGTGCTCAGCGCGGAAGCCAAAGCACACCTCGCGAAGAAGACCGCAGCATATGTGTGGGGTGACGCGAGTGAGTCTCGCGCGGACACACTCAAAGCGATCCGCGCTCGTGTCGATGAGTACTACCTTCAGTGCCGGCTGATCGCAGCACAGTCTGACGCATCTGGCGCGCTGCGTCCCGCTCTCGACGGGATCATCGGAAACGCTGAAGCGCTTGTAAAAATCCTCAGCGTTACGCCCATCGCTCCTCCCTCGCCAGACGGAACCCTGACTTGGGCGAAGATCTTTCGTGGCAAAGATGTCGAGGCTCTTGAGGCCTTGCGCAAGGACGTGTTCGATCCATCTTTTGCCGCTGCCGCTTCAATGAGCGAAGCTCAATGGCGCGAGCTGTGCGCAAAGGCCGATGGGATCCTCGGTTGGCGCGATGGTGCGGCGGCAAACAAGGCGATTGCCCTTGGAGCTGAACTGACTGCGATCACGGACAGCGAGCTTGGAGCGATCGAAGAAAAGTGCCACGCAGATGCGGCACGCAAAGAGAAGCTCGATGCGGTCGGCAACCTCGAAAAGCTTGTGCTTTATCAGCAATTATTGCTGCGATTCGCAAACAACTTCATCTCGATGCCGGACCTGTACGACCCCAGTCGGATGGCGCTGTTTGAGCGTGGTAAGCTCATTCTTTCGGGGCGAGAATTTACTTTTAGCGTGCTCGTTCCGGATCGGGGAGTGCATTCAGCGCTCGCCTCGGCCGGGACGATGTACACAATGTATGTGCAGGTTGCGCCTGGTGATGGCGCCGCGGGATACGAAGTGGCGATGCCAGTGACAGCCGGTACCGCAGCCGGCGTCGCGGTTGGCAAGCGTGGTGTGTTTACCGACAGCGACAAGAAAGAGCACGACGCGCTTGTGCTGCAAATTGTCGAGCAACCGGTCTCGCTCTGGGAGGCAATGGTGTCGCCGTACAAAAAGATTGGCAAGTTTATCTCGGGCAAGATTGAGGGCTTGGTGGGTGAAGGTGACGCCGCGCTCACCAAGCAGATGGACGCCTCCGCAGCCGCCGCTCAGTCAGCAGCCGCGGCAGCCACTGCACCTGCAGCCTCTGCTGCACCGGCCGCGCCTGCAGCGCCTGCAGCAGCACCTGCAGCGCCTGCACCACCAGGCGGAATGGCTGGGATTGTCACCGGACTCACCGTCGGTGTTGGCCTAGTGCTCACCGCGATCACTGGCATGATCGGCGCAATTGCAGGGATGAACCCCTTTCAGCTCATCGGCTCCGTCGTCGGGTTGCTCGCGCTGGTGTCGCTGCCAAGTGGGCTGTTCGCGTGGCTCAAGTTGCGCAAGCGCGACATGGCGATTGTGCTCGAAGGGCAGGGCTGGGCGCTCAATGATCGGATGCTTTTGGGCAAGCATTTAGGCCCGTTGTTTACCCGGACGCCCTCGCGTCCAAAGAACTCATCCAGCGAGTTGACCGACTCTGTCGCAGAGCTTGTTGAGCGTCGTCAAAGCGAAGGACTCGATGAATCAGAGCCCACTGGAATGGCCTTCAAATACAAAGCCCTCATCGCCCTCGCGGTGGTTCTCGGAGCATTGTATCAGTTTGGGCCCGCGTTGATGAACCTTGCAATGCGTCGCACGGCTTCTGCAGAGACGACAGCACCTTCTGCAGCGACGCCTCCCGCGGCGCACTAATCCCTCGGTTGCAACTAGCGATGTTGCTGGGGCCAAGTCGCGTCACGCAATGTTTGCTCAACGAGTTCGCAGCATAATTGGTTGAGCGCGACACGATCAGGGGAGTGGGGGAGGACTGAGTTTTCCATCAACGTATCGAGTGCTTGATCTTCTGCTGTGGCCCACTCATCGAGCTGCTCAAAGCTCCATGCTCCGTCGCGAATTCGTAGCAACTCTTCTGCGTCGGGTCGTCGCACAATCACGCCATCCCCACGGAGCGCCTCGCGCGCCATGCGAAGCAGTCGAACCACGTGCATCCCGAACTTGGTGTCGTATCCGAAGCGATCTTCGAGTGCGGCTCGCTTGGGATTTCGCTGGTTTTTCCACTGCTCGTAGCTTTTTCGGTCCGCGTCGGTGCTCGCGGGCGGGGCGACAATCCAGCGGTGGTGAGCGCGAAGGCGCTTCAGTTGTGCCATCGCATAGCCCGAAAACGTGTGCTTCACCTTTCGGGACAAAAATAGATCGCGCGCGCCAACAAGCTGCTCAGCAATGACCGTCGAGACCAAGCGATCTTCAGGGGCGACATACAACAACTCTAGCGCCCATGCTTGGGCGTCCGCAGCCAGCGCAAACAATCGCCGAAGGTCAAGGATCAAGACATCAGGAACGTCGAGTTGAAATTGCTGAAACCCTTGCAAATATCCAAGCACAATCTCTTTGGGCGCCGCGGCAATCCCCCGAAGGTCCAGATCCGACGTGGGGGTTGATGTCCCATAGGCGTGCGATCCGCCCCGCGTGAGGTACAGCAGTCGATCGTTGAGCCACCTGGGACTATCCTGGTGCGTTAGAAATTCGTACGTCATGGCAGTTGGCGTGTTCGATGCGTCCTTGAAGCTACTTAGTCAATTCGTGGTTGGACAATTGCTGCGCAACGCTGTGCGAAAGCTATGGTAGGTTTCGCGCGCCATGGCAACGAAGAGAATTACCCCCAAAGAGTCCCACGAGTTGATCCTTAACGAGGGCTATCAGTACGTGGATGTGCGAACACAAGGTGAGTACGAGAGCGGGCATCCGGCGGGGGCGTACAACGTTCCTGTGGCGATTGCGGCGCCAGGTGGGATGGCACCAAACCCAGATTTTGTCGCTGTTGTGCAAGCGGTTTTTGCGAAGGACAGCAAGCTTGTTCTTGGGTGCCAATCAGGCGGTCGCAGTCAGCGCGCGGTGGCGGCTCTTGAGGGCGCAGGCTACACAAACCTCGTTGAGCAACGCGCGGGCTGGGGTGGTGCCCGTGACGCATTTGGCCGTGTGCTCGACGCTGGATGGCAAGCAGAGGGGCTCCCCGCAGAGAGCGGTCCAGACAAAGATCGCGGATATGGAGCACTTAAAGCGCTCAAAGATCGCAAGTAGCGGTGCCCCCGCTGTCCAGCGCTGACATCTTAGGGTTGTACTCAAAGCACATCTCGCCAGCGTTTGTGAGGCTCCTCGGTGTCCTCGGCTACGGCCGTGTCTACACCAAAGCCCTCGGAACCAAGCTCTGGGACGACCAGGGGCGCGAGTATCTCGATGCCCTCGCGGGCTTCGGCAGTGTGAACTTGGGCCACAATCCATCGGAGATCCTCGACGCGATTCGCACTCATTTAACAAGCGAACTGCCAGGTATTATTCACATAGGTCCCTCGCAATCCGCGGCGCTCTTGGGTCAAGCACTCGCCAATCGTGCGGCTGTCGGCAATGAGGGCGCCAATGCGGCCTTACAAGTGTGCCTTCTCGCGCTGTCTGGCTCTGAAGCGGTGGACTCTGCGATGAAGCTCGCGCGCGCCGCGACAGGTCGTGCGGGTTTTGTCAGCTGCGAGCAGGGCTATCATGGCTTGGATTTGGGCACGCTCAGCGTGATGGGGACGGGGCGAATTCGTGCGCCGTTTGAGCCACTGTTGTCCAACTGCGAGCGGGTCGCGTTTGGTGATCTCAACGCGCTTGATCGGGTTTTATCGAAGAAAAAGACCGCGGGATTTATCGTCGAGCCGGTGTTGGGCGAGGGCGGCTACATGCAGGCACCGCCCGCGTTCATCGAAGGATTGGC